>JAYUPP010000090.1:0-13099 GCA_043760045.1 Betaproteobacteria bacterium | reverse complement strand
GGCGTCGAAACTGCAGCGGCATCGATGCCCAGGTTGTATTGCCCGCTGACGGCGCGCACCGGGTTGGCACGCAGGCGGTCCAACATATCTGCTGCGTGCATGGATGCCGTGGCGCGCGCATTCGACTGGCCGGTGTACTTCAGTGCCGCCGCTTTCAGGCCCACCATGCCCAGCAGGCCCACCGACAGCAGCAACATCGCGATCAAGATCTCGATCAGCGATGTACCCCGTTGCGAGACCGACCCGCATGCAGGTGACCGTGCCATCAGCAAGTCCCGCCAACGCCGGTGGCCATGCCGGCGCCATTGAGCGTGACGCGTCGCGCATGGGGCGACTGGCAGACCGTGAAGCTGCCGTTGGCCGGGCCGCCTGCGGTACGGACCAGCCCCTGAGGTGAATAGGCGACCCAGGCGCCCAGGTTGCCCGTGACTTCAACCGTCGAACCCGCCACGGTGTCGCCGATACGCAGCACGGTGTCGCTGCCGTCGACGGTGCCTGCGATGTTGCCCGTGATGTGGACGTTGTCGACGAAGACCAGCCAGCCGTCGGCCCAAGTGCCCGTTGAAGAACTGCAGGTCGGGTTATCGGCCCGCGGGGCCGCGCTGCGGCAAACAGCCACGCGCACGCCCCTGCGCAGCGACTCGCTGCGCGCATAGGCCAACGCGTTCTGGATGTCGGCGCCCTGGGTGACGACGCGGGTGCCTCGGCCCCACTGGCTGAATTGCGGCGCCGAAATGGCCATCGCAATGGCCAGCACGGCCAAGGTGACCATCAACTCGATCAGAGTCATGCCGCGGTGACGTCGCGCGGCGGCGAGTCTGGTGGTGGTGCGCGGTTCCGAGGACATGGCCAGAGGGATAGTGGTCAATCCCCCCATTTCGGCAGCGCGCCTGAAAACTTGAGGGAGGAATTTTTAACGTCTGCGCGCTGCAACTGCAACTGCTGGTGCTGGTGCTGGTGCCGGTGCTGGTGCCGGTGCTGGTGCTGGTGCTGGTGATCTTCAGCTCGCCGCCGTGCGGGGTGCCAGCGGTGTGGGCTGCCCGCACGGCGGGTTGTTGGCTGACGAGTCGAAGTGCGGGACTGTGGTCAGCCCGCTGCGGGACGGGCCGGCTCCTGAATTTCCCGTGCACCTGGTATGCCCAAACGCATGGGCAGGCCGTGCTGCGGCGCGCGGGCGGAGCGTAAACAATCCAAGGCCTGCCCCATGCATGGGAGGCCAGGGCCAGCACGAGCCGAACATCCGGGTGCATGGCGCGCGTGCGCGGTTTCTTGCAGCAGCGGCCCGTGGCCTGCCCACGCGCGCCACGCAGGCACGCCCATACCTCCTGGTCGATCACCGTCACAACGAGCACGCCGGCCTGCCGTACTGGAGCCTGTCGAAGTGCCTGAAGCACAAGGCGCCAGCGCTGCTCAAGCAGCGGGCGTCAAAGGCCGTCAACCCTGCGCCAGGCGCAGCAGCTCACCGCCTTCGGCCACCGGGTCGCCCACGCTGTACATCAGCTCCAGCACCACGCCGTCGTGCGGCGCGCTGATGGTGTGTTCCATCTTCATCGCTTCCATCACCGCCAGCGGCTGGCCGCGCTTCACGGCGTCGCCGGCTTTGGTCAGGAAAGACACCACCTTGCCGGGCATCGGTGCGGTCAGTTTGCCGGCGCCAGGTGCTGCCGCATCCGCCGCATGCGCAAGGGAATCGGTTTCAGTCAACAGCGCCATGCCGGCAGCGGCAAAGACGGCATAACGTTCGTCTTTTGCATAGACGCTGACCGTGTGCCGCTGGTTGCCCAGTTGCAGGTCAAAAGTGTCAGGGGCCAGCTGGCGGGACAAGAAGACATGCCGCTGTTCCGCTGCTTCTCCGTCAGCGCCCGAGCCCACCTGCAGCACCGTGGCGCCGTCGTGCAGGCGCTGCAGCACCACCGGCAGCGGCTGGCCCTGCAGGTTCAGGTCCAAGCGCCGTTGCGCGCCACCAAACAGGCGCCAGCCGTCGCGGCGCGACCAGGGGTCGGCGCCTTCCAGCGCCGCCTCGGCGGCCAGCCGGTGCGCGGCCACTGCCGCAGCAGCAACCTCGGCTGCCAGCGGCGCGGCTTCAAACAGCGCCGCGTGTTCACGCTCGATCAGCGCGGTGTCGAGGTCGGCGGTGGCAAAGGCGTGGCTGGTCAGCACACGGCGCAAAAAGGCCACGTTGGTGTGCAGGCCCACGATGTGCGTGGCACGCAGCGCAGCCCCCAAACGCGCCAATGCCTGCGCACGGTTTTCGCCCCAGACGATGAGCTTGGCGATCATCGAGTCGTAATGCGGGCTGATGGTGTCGCCTTCGGTGAAGCCCGTGTCCACACGCGGCAGGCCGTCGCTGCGCTCGAAGCTGACGTGCGCCGGCCAGCGCGCCACCTGCAGCGTGCCGGTGGCGGGCAGGAAGTTGGCGTCGGGGTTTTCAGCGCAGATGCGGGCTTCAATGGCGTGGCCGCGCTGCGGCACCTGGTCTTGGGTCAGCGGCAGCGGCTGGCCGGCCGCAATGCGCAACTGCCATTCCACCAGGTCCAGCCCAGTGACGGCTTCGGTCACCGGGTGTTCCACCTGCAGCCGTGTGTTCATCTCCATGAAATAGGCCTGGATGTCGCCCCCGCGGCCACCGGCCGCGGTTTCTGATGCCGCCAGCTCTTCGGCCACAAATTCCACCGTGCCAGCACCGACATAACCGACAGCCTTGGCGGCAGCCACGGCGGCGGCGCCCATCTGCGCGCGGCGCGCCGGCGTCAGGCCCGGGGCGGGCGACTCTTCCAGCACTTTTTGGTGCCGCCGCTGCACCGAACAGTCGCGTTCGTGCAGGTGAATGACGTGGCCATAGCTGTCGCCAAAGACCTGAATTTCGATGTGACGTGGGTGCGTGACATAACGTTCCACCAGCACGCGGTCGTCGCCGAAGCTGGCCTTCGCTTCACGCTGGCACGACTGCAGCGCGGCCTCAAAATCGGGCGCGTGGTCGACCCGTCGCATGCCTTTGCCGCCACCACCGGCGCTGGCCTTGATGAGCACCGGGTAGCCGATGCGCGCAGCTTGTTCAGCCAAAAAGGCCGGTTCGTTGTTGTCGCCGTGGTAACCCGGCACCAGCGGCACGCCGGCTTTTTCCATCAGCGCTTTGGCGGCACTTTTGCTGCCCATGGCGGCGATGGCACTGGCCGGTGGGCCAATGAACACCAGGCCGTTGTCAGCACAAGCCTGCGCAAAGGCCTGGTTTTCGCTGAGGAATCCGTAGCCCGGGTGGATGGCCTGGGCACCGGTGGCCCGAGCGGCATCAATGATGCGCTGCCACTGCAGGTAACTGTCACGCGGTGCATTACCGCCAATATGCACGGCTTCGTCACAGGCGCGCACATGGCGCGCCTGGGCATCGACGTCGGAATAGACGGCGACTGTTTGCACACCCATGCGGCGTGCCGTGGCGGCCACACGGCAGGCGATCTCGCCGCGGTTGGCGATCAGGATTTTCTTGAACATGATGCAGTTTCCTTCAAGGCACCCAGACCACATCGTCGTCCACGGCGTACAGCTTGCACGGTACACCGCGTCGCGCCTGGCAAAAGCCCAGCGCACGGCCCAGCGCCCAGTCGCCGGTGGCGTAGCCGGCGGCGCCGTCGGGGCCAAACGCCAGCGCACGCGGTGTTTTGCTGGCCAGGAAGCGCTGCACCAGGCTGTCGCGCACGGTGGCGGTGGTGGGCATTTTTTCGACGTCGGTGATGGCAGCGAAAGCCGTGGCGGGCGGGCGCGGCAGCCCCGCGCTGCGCGTGAAGCCGGCTTGCGCCAGATAGGCTTCCACCAGCGGCACCCAGTTGTTCATGTCCTGGCCCAGGCCGCTGTGGCCGTCGGCACCCACGGCAGGCAACATGTGGAACTGCAACACGCCGCCGCCTTGCTGCCAGGCCTGGGCCCAGCGCTTGGGGTGTTCGGCGCCCCAATAACGGTCGTTTTCCCAGTACAGCCACAGCAGCGGCAGCGTGGTCTGCGCGGCCAGTCCCGCCCAGTGCCTTTCGATGTTCGAAGGCAGGCAAGGCTGGCCCGGCCGGCGTTCAGGGTCGCCACCGGCGCCGCCCGCAAAGTTGATGGCCGCCACCAGTCCCGGCGGATTGCGCGCCGCCACCGCCAGGGTGGTGAGGCCACCCACTGAAACACCCATCGCCACCCAGCGCGAGGTGTCCACAAAAGGCAGGCTGCGTGCGTGGTCCAGTGCCGCCAGCACCTGGTCGCTGGCGGCCTGTGACATCGGCGCGATGCGCATCTGGCTGCAACCGCCCGCGTCTTCAGGGTCGAAGTCGCCGTAGGTCTCACCGTAACCCACACGGGTGGGCACCAGCACCACAAAACCCCGGTTCACCAGCACACGCGCGGCATGCTCGAAGCGCTGGCGCGGCTGCTGGGCACGCCGCTCCATTGGGGCGCGACCGTGGCTGAAGATCACCAGCGGGTGTGGCCCGTTGCCCGCCGGCTTGAAGATGGTCAGCGGGATGCGTCGCGTGACTTCGCGGCCGTACAGATCTTTCACGGTCACCGGGATGTGCTGCACAGCTTCTTGCAAGTCGGCGGCCCAGGGCTCTGCGGCCGGGGCCGGGAAAATAGCGGGCGGCGGCGCTGGCGCCTGGCCCCATGCGGCGGCCCAACCCAGCGCCATCAAAGCCATCACCCAACGCCGCGCTGCTTGGGTGGCCACACGGCTGACTTGAGACCCGCAACCTGAAACAACGCACATCAACTTCAACGTCAACATCAGCAGCGCCATCAATCAGGCCAGCGCCGGCCGCGCACCCGAAAAGCGTCTGCAGACACCGCGCAAGAACTTGAACAGCACCACCACCACCACCAGGGCCAGCAGCACCAGCACCGCCAGCACGGGCCAGAACCACAGCGGGTGTTCATAGGCCAGCCACAACACCGCCGGCACGGCCGCATCACCCAGCAGCGAAAGGGCGATGTTGGAGAAGGGCTCGGGGCTGGTGTTGGCCGCCGCGCGCGTGGTGGTTTTGGCGGCGTGTGACGTGGCCGCCAGCGTGCCGCCGGCGAGCGCCGCCAGCAGCGCCCAGGTTTGACCGTCGGCACCCGTGGCGCCGCTGAGCGCACCAAAAGCCAGCGCCGCACCGGCCGGTATGCGAATGAAGGTGTGGACGCTGTCCCACACGGTGTCGATACCCGGAATTTTGTCGGCCAGGAATTCCACCGTCAGCATCAGGAAACTGGCACCCATCACCACCGGGTTGGCCAGCAGTTGCAGGCCCGGGGGCAACGGTACCCAGCCCATGTAGCCGGCCGCGCCGGTGAGAAACACCACCATGTACAAGCGCATGCCGCTGGCAAAACCCAGCGCTGCGGCCATCGCGGCCAGGTGGCCGATGTCCCAGTTCGCTACCCCCGCCAGGCCGGCCGCCTGGGCGGCGCCGGCTGCAGCGTCAAGCGCCGCGCCGGCCGCGCTGCTGGCCGCCAGGCCCGCCACCGCAGCGGCTTTGTCGGCCACCGCGCCCAGCGCCCCCACCGCAGCCCCGACTTCGTTTAACGCCATGATGGCTCCCGCTTGTGCAGAAAGGCCTGAACGCCTTCACGCCCTTCAGTGCCGACCCGGATGTCGGCGATGCGGCGCGCGGTGTCTTGCCGCAGCGCGGCGCTGATGGGCTGGCCCGCCACGTCTTGCACCAGTTGTTTGCAGGCGCGCAAAGCCTGCGGTCCGTTGGCCACCAGTGTCGCCACGATCTCGGCGACCTTGCCGTCCAGCGCATCTGGCGCGACCACCTCGTGCACCATGCCCAGCAGCCGCGCCTGGCCAGCGGTGAAGCGTTCGGCGGTGACGAAATAACGCCGGCTGGCCTGTGCGCCCAAAGCCCGCACCACGTAAGGCGCGATGGTGGCCGGCAGCAGGCCCAGGCGCGCCTCGCTCAGGCAGAAGTGCACACCTTCTGCGGCCACCAGCACGTCACATACGGCCGCCAGGCCCATGCCGCCGGCGTAGCAATCGCCCTGGATGCGGCCCACGATGGGCACCGGGCAGCTGTAGAGCGTCCACAACATCTGCGCCAGGCGTTCAGCGTCCGCCAGGTTGTCTTGCCAGCTGTAGCCGGCCATGGCCTGCATCCACGACAGGTCGGCACCGGCGCAGAAAGCCTTGCCATGGCCACCCAGGATGATGGCGCGCAGCGTGGAGCTGGCGCCCAGTTCTGCAAACGCTAACGTCAATTCGGTGATGACGCCGTCGTTGAAGGCATTGCGCACCTCGGGGCGGTTCAGCCAGACCTCAGCCACATGCGGGCCGTGCGTGGAACTGCGGCGGATGTCGAGTGTGGTGTGGGTCATGGGGCGGCCTTCTCGGCTTGCAGCATGGAGATCAGGTCCAGCTCGGGGCAGCGCTGGCCCAGCAGCGTCAGCGCAGCTGTCACCTGGCCGCGGTGGTGCGTGCCGTGGTTGAACACGTGCAACAGCGTGCTGGCAAAGGGCAAGGTCAGCGCCAGGCCGTCGCTGCGGCGGTAGTGCAGGTCGCCGAGCAACTGTTTTTCACCCACCCCGTCCAGCCAGGGCAGCCACGCAGCGGCGCCGATTTGCAGGCGTTGCCGCAGCCGGTGCCGGTCGGGTTCAACTTCCGTGTTCAGTGCCACCACAGGGACTGGTTCAACGTGCGTATCGGCACCTTGCTCAGTGCCTTGTTCGATGCCTTTTTCGGCGCCTTTCTCGGCGTTCTTCGCAGCGCCTGCGCCACCGCTGAAACGCTGGAACCACAGCCTGTGTTCAGCCAACAGCAAATGGTTCAAGGTGCCGTGCACACTCTTGAAAAACAGCCCCAGGTTGCGGCGGTAGTGCTCATCAGCCAGCAGGTCTACCGAGTTGAAAAGCCGCTGCGTGGCCCACTGGTTGTAGCGCGCCAGCGTCTGCAACTGCTGGCGCAACGCCGACTGACCCAGCCGCTTCCTCATCACCACCGAGCGGTAGGTTTTGCCCGGCCATTGCATGAATCCCACTGCGCTGTAACCCAGGCGCCGGTACATCGCGATCAGTTCCGTGGCCGGCTCTGCGGTGTCCAGCGCGACCGAGCCAAAGCCGCGCTCTTGCGCCCAGCGCTCACCGGCGGCCACCAGCAGCCTGCCGATGCCCTGCCGTTGAAATGCAGTGTCCACAGCAAACTGTTGCAGGTGGGCGATGTCGGGGTCGCGGTACCAGGGCACATCCGTGCGGGTGCCAACCTCGCGCTCGTCATAGGGCCCGCAGGCGGTGACGGTGCCGACCACCACGCCACCACAGTCGGCCACCAGGCACTGGCCGTCGGCCGAGCGGCGGCGCGTGGTGTGCACATCTTGCGTGCTGGCGGTGAAGTTCAAGCCGCGCGCCAGCAGCGGCGCGTAGGCGCGGTTGAGCAAAGCGGTGAGCGCCACCAGTGAATCGCGCGACGCCAGAGCGCGCACGTGTACCGCGCCTTGCTCCGCAGCCTGCGGCGGCACAGGTGTGGCTCGCCGGTTCGATTCCGGCGCTGGCACGGCGGCGTCGCTTCTGAGCATGGGCATGGGCATGGGCCGGGGTGAATGCGGCTGCAGGCGGGGTTTGTATGGGCGGTTCAGCGGGCCGGCATCAATAACGTTTGGCCGCTTCGTCCAGCATCACTTCGGTGGCGCCACCGCCTATAGCCAACACGCGGGCGTCGCGCCACAGCCTTTCAATGGGCGTGCCCGTCATGTAGCCCATGCCGCCGTGCAATTGCTGGCAGCCGTGCGTGACTTCGCCCGCCAGTTCGCCGGTCAGCGCCTTCAGCATCGACACGTCTTGCACGATGTCGTGCCCTTGCGCCACGCGCCAGGCGCAGTGATAAAGGAATTGGCGCGCGGCGCGTGTTTTGGCGTCCAGCATGGCGATCTTCTGGCGCACCGCCTGTTTGGCCCACAGCGGGTCGCCAAAAGCCTGGCGCGTTTTCACGTGGTCCAGCGTCAGCGCCAAAGCCTGCGTGCAGGTGGCCACCGCCATCGCGCCCAGCGCCAGGCGTTCGGTCTGGAAGTTTTTCATCACGGCGTGAAAACCGCGGTCTTGTTCACCCAGCAGGTGACCGATGGGCACCCGGCAGTCTTCAAAAAACAGCTCGGCGGTGTCGCTGGCGCGCCAGCCGGTTTTGTCGAGCTGCCTGCCCACGCGCAAGCCGGGTGTGCCCTTTTCTACGGCAAAGATGCTGATGGCGTGGCGTGCACTGCCGGTGCGCGCAGCCACGAAATAAAGGTCGGCGTGCACGCCATTGGTGATGAAGATCTTGCTGCCGTTGATGACCCAGTGTTCGCCTTCCAAGCGCGCAGTGGTTCGAATGCCGGCCACATCAGAACCCGCGCCGGGCTCGGTGATGGCCACTGCCGTGATGCTGCGCCCGCTGGTGATGCCGGGCATCCAGCGCGATTTTTGTACAGGCGTGCCGGCGTGGTGCAGGTGCGGTGCGGCCATGTCGGTGTGCACCAGCACCGTGATCACAAAACCGGCGCAGCTGCATTGCGCAAGCGCTTCGGCAAACACGAGGTTGGTCAGTGCATCGGCATCGGCGCCGCCATATGCGGGCTCGAAGGCCAGGCCCAACAAACCCGCTTCACCCATGCGGCGCAGCACCGCGCGCGGCACCAGGCCGTCGCGCTCCCAGGCGTCGACGTGGGGCTCAACCTCGCGTTGCAAAAAACGCGCTATCTGCTCGCGCAGCAGTTCGTGTTCGGGGGTGATGTAGGCCGATTCCATCAGCATCAATGGTGCCAGCCGCGCAGGCCACGCAGCTGCTCAAAAGCCAGATAGTCGCGGTCGCGGTGCAGCAGCAGGAAGTTGTGTTCAATGCAGAACGCAGCCACCAACACATCGATGCTGCTGCGCACGGTGACGCCAGCACGGCGCAGGTCGCGGTAGTGGTGGGCGGCCTGCAAACACAGGGCAATGTTGCTGGTGGCTTCTACGGCCAGGCTCGTCATCAAGGCCTCGGCCTGGCGCCGCTCGCGTTCACCCCGAAAGCCGCGCAAGACTTCGAAGAGCACGAGGTCGGGCACCACGATGCGGGTGTCGCCCTCGCGCAGCCAGCGGCGCAAGACGTCTCGGGCCGGATTGGTCTGGCCATTGAAATAGTCGATCCAGACGCTTGAATCAACGACGACCACGGGCGGGTGCCTCGGCTTTGGGTTTGCCCGGCCCGGGCCTGGCCTTGGCTGGCCCAAGCGCTGCGCCGCGCGCCGCGGCTTTGGCTGGCGCATTGACCGGCACGGCAGCCACTTCGGCGGGCTGCGTCCAGTCTATGGACTCGTCGCCCTCCCACTTCAGCTTGCCTTCCCACTTCAATATCTCGCGGTACGCAGCCTGGCGCTTCAGCAGCTTCAGCCCCGCCTCAACCGCGTCCTTCTTGGTCGTGTAGGGGCCAGCCGCCAGTGCTTCGGCCATCAGGCCGTCATCAATGTCGATGTTGGTACGCATGTTGTGTATGAAGTTTGCAAAACACCCACATTGTGCTCTACATGCGAAAAACGCCAAACTTCGGACTGTCGGGTATCGGCGCGTTCAGGCTGGCGCTGATGCCCAAAGCCAGCACACGGCGCGTGTCGGCGGGGTCGATGACACCGTCGTCCCACAGCCTTGCGCTGGCGTAATAGGGGTGCGCCTGGTGCGCAAACTGGTCCAGGATGGGTTGTTTGAAAACCGCTTCTTCGTCAGCGCTCCACTGCCCGCCTTTGGCTTCGATGCCGTCGCGTTTCACGGTCGCCAGCACGCTGGCGGCTTGTTCGCCGCCCATCACGCCGATGCGCGCATTCGGCCACATCCACAAGAAACGCGGGCTGTAAGCGCGGCCGCACATGCCGTAGTTGCCGGCGCCGAAGCTGCCGCCGATGATGACGGTGAACTTCGGCACGGTGGCGGTGGCCACCGCCGTGACCATCTTGGCGCCGTGTTTGGCGATGCCTTCGGCTTCGTATTTCTGGCCCACCATGAAGCCGGTGATGTTCTGCAGAAAAACCAGCGGAACCCTGCGCTGGCAACACAGTTCAATGAAGTGCGCCGCCTTGCAAGCGCTTTCAGAAAACAGCACGCCGTTGTTGGCGATGATGCCCACCGGCATGCCTTCGATGTGCGCAAAACCCGTCACCAGCGTGGCGCCATAACGCGCCTTGAATTCGTCGAAGTCCGAGCCGTCAACGATGCGGGCAATGATCTCGCGCACGTCATAGGGCTTGCGTGGGTCATTCGGTATCACGCCGTGCAGTTCGGCGGCGTCCAGCAGCGGCGGGCGCGGTGCCACACACTTCAGTTGTTCGGCTTTTTGCCAGTTCAGGTTGGCCACGCTGGCGCGTGCAATGGCCAGCGCATGCAGGTCGTTTTCCGCCAGGTGGTCGGCCACACCCGAAAGCCGCGTGTGCACGTCGCCGCCGCCCAGGTCTTCAGCGCTCACCACCTCGCCGATGGCCGCCTTCACCAGCGGCGGGCCGGCCAGGAAAATGGTGCCCTGGTTCTTCACGATGATGGTTTCGTCACTCATCGCCGGCACATACGCGCCGCCTGCCGTGCACGAGCCCATCACCACGGCAATTTGCGGCACACCTTGCGCCGACAGGTTGGCCTGGTTGTAGAAGATGCGGCCGAAGTGGTCGCGGTCGGGGAACACGTCGTCCTGGTTCGGCAGGTTGGCGCCGCCGCTGTCCACCAAGTAAACACAAGGCAGGCGGTTTTGCAGCGCCACTTCCTGCGCGCGCAGATGTTTCTTGACCGTCAGCGGGTAGTAGGTGCCGCCCTTGACGGTGGCGTCGTTGCAGACGACGACACATTCCACGCCACTGATGCGCCCGATGCCGGTGATGATGCCGGCGCCCGGCGCGGCCTCAACGCCCGCTTTGTCGAGGTACATGCCCAGCGCCGCCAGCGGCGCGATTTCAAGAAAAGGCGTGTCCGGGTCGAGCAGCATTTCCACCCGCTCACGCGGCGGCAGCTTGCCACGCGCGCTGTGTTTGGCGCGCGCCGCCGCGCCGCCCCCTTCGGCCATGCGCGCCAGCCGGGCATTCAAGTCTTGCACCAGCGCCTGCATGGTTTGCGCACTTGCTTTGAACCCTTCAGAACGCGGGTTCAGCTTCGATACCAGCACCGGCATGGTGACTCCTGGAAACAGAAAAAAAGCTTGCGTGAAAACCTGCACCGGCAGGTGGCGAACGAGCGGCTGTCAGCTTGCTGGGTGCGCCGGCTTTTCGGCCACCGGCGCGCCGGCCGCTTTCCAGGCCGTGTAGCCGCCCTCGATGTGGCTGACACCTTCAACGCCCATGGTTTGCAGGGTTTGCGCGGCCAGCGCCGAGCGCCAGCCGACGGCACAAAACAGCACCAGCGGTTTGCCGTCGGCGAAGGCTTTGTGAAAGTAAGGCGACTCGGGATCGACCCAAAATTCCAGCATGCCGCGCGGTGCGTGCAACGCGCCCGGAATGACGCCCTCGCGCTGCAGTTCGCGGATGTCGCGCAGGTCTACAAACAGCGGCCCACCGGCCTGGTGCGCCGCACGTGCTTCATCCAGCGTCAAGGTGTGCACGCTGGCCATGGCTGCGTCCACCAGCTGGCGGGCTGACTTTTTCAGCGGTTTGGGGGCAACGTTCATGGGCGGTGCTTTTTGAGGTGGTTGCAATTTGCATGCAGCCTACCACCCGTGCGCAGCCGACCCGCCTGCCTGCCTGCCACAGGCGTCGTGTAGCTTGCAAGGCGTTTCAGTTCAAGACGGCACCATCGGCGTGCAGCAACTGCTGCAGCTGCGGCACATCAAACCGCCCCTGGCAGCGCAGCGCTGCGGCGGTGCCCGCAGCCTGGCCCATCACGAAACAGGCCCCGCTGGCGCGGGCCGCGCTTTGACCCAGATGTTGCATGCCGGCGCAGCGCCGGGCGTCATCACCACACCGGCGGCCCAGGCGTGAAACAGCAGCTGCACCCCGGCGTCCAACAACAACCCGTCGGCGGCGCATTTGTAGGCCGCGACGTCGTAGCTGCGCACGCGGATGCGGCCTTGCCGGCCGTCTTGCGCTGCGTTCAGACCGCCGAGTGCATCGATACGCTGCAGCAGTTCAGCGGCCACGCCGTGCACCAGCTGCTGCAGCACGCCGCCGCGTTTGCCGTACAGGCCGGCAAAGTTCGTCACGCCGCCTGCCGTGCCCATGCCGCCCAGGAAGCCGTAGCGTTCCACCAGCAACGTGCGCGCGCCGTGGCGAGCGGCGCTGACGGCGGCTGCCAGGCCGGCAGGCCCGCCGCCGGCCACGAGCACATCGCAGTCGGCGTAGACGGGTGTCTGGCGCGCGGGTTCGGCAAGGTGCGTGGCAGCTTTCAATTCGGCGGTCGAATCAGCCGGCAGATCGGCCATCGTTGCGGCTGTCGTTGCGGCTGTCGTTTCAGCTGTCGTTGCGGCTGTCGTTGCGGCTGTCGTTGCGGCTGTTTTTGCGCCTGTTCTTTGCCGCCGTCACTCCAGCTTGATGCCGCGTGTGGTGATGATGTCGCCGAGGATGCGCGCTTCGTCGCGCACACGCGCCGCCAGTGTTTCGCCGCTGCTGCCTTGCGCTTCCCAGCCGCCAGCAAACAGGCGCTGTTTGGTGTCGGTGTCGCGCACGGCGGCCGGCACGTCAAGCGCCAGGCGGTCGATGGCGGCTTTGCTCAGGCCGGCGGGGCCCACGAGTGCCGTCCAGACCTCGAGCGGCACCATCTTCACGCCGGCGTCGGCCAGCGGCGGCACGTCGGCCGCCAAGGGGCTGCGTGGCCCGGTCACGCCGATGGCGTTCAACTTGCCAGCTTTTACTTGCGTCAGCGCCAAGCCGGGTGGCACCAGCGCCATCTGGATCTGGCCACCGAGCATGGCGGTCAACACGGCGGGGTTGCCGTTGTAGGGCACGTGCACCGCTTGATCGGCGGCTCCGCCACTGATGCCGCCACCGCCGCCTGCGCTCATCGCCGCTTTCACCACTTCCATGCCCAGGTGCCCCACCGAGCCGATGCCCACCGAGCCATAACTCCACTTGTTGCCGGCAGCGCGCGCAGCGGCCACAAAGGCGGCGCCCTGTGGCTGGTCGGCCGGTGTCACCAGCACCAGCGGCGCGGTGGCCAGCAGGCTGATGAGGCTGAA
>JAYUPP010000089.1:0-4764 GCA_043760045.1 Betaproteobacteria bacterium | reverse complement strand
CACCCGGCACAGCCCAACCCACGCGCCTAAATCTGCAGCTTGCCCACCGAAACAATCGGCCCCGTGGGCGCACCCGTGGTGGACCCGCCGGCGGGTTCCACGCTCACCGCAAAGGCGGCGGTGTTGGCCAGCAACTGCGTGCGCAGCAGCGTGGTAGCGCCGTCTTCTTTCACCAGGCCCAGCGAACGCGGCGCGCCTTGCGCCGGCACGGCCCACAGTTCCAGTGCGCGGCCCGGCGACAAGGCCAGCGCATTGATGGGCTTGAGCACCAGCGCACGGCCGTCAGCGCTGATGCTGGCCACGAAACTGGCGTTCATGGCGGCGGCCGCGTCGGGATTCGAGCCCAGCACGATGATGATGGGCGCCTGCGCGGGCGGCACCTGGTTGCCCACCACCACCAGCGCCACGGCCGCAGCGGTGGCCACGCCGCTGATGGCGCGCCACAGCGCAAGTTTTTGCCAGACGCTCCACGCCGACGGCCGTGCCGGGGTGTGGCCTACCCGCGCAGATGCGCTGACAGCCGGCGCCGCTGTTGCAGCTTGTGCGGCAGTGTTGAACAAACGGGCTTCGATGCGCGGCCACAGGGTGGCGGGCGGTGGCACGGGTTCCACGCTCAAGGCCAGCGGATGCAGCCGCAGTTGCCACTGCGTGACGGCCCGGCGCAGCGCAGGGTGGGCCGGCAACAGTGCTTCAAAGCGGCGGCGGGCGGCGCCATTCAAGGTGCCCAGCACATATTCAGAGGCCAGGCGGTCGGCGCGGTCGGGGCGGCTGTAGTCCATCTCAGATGCCCCCTGCCTGCTGCGCCGATTGAGCGCCGGATGCCTGCCCCGAGGGGCGCGCTGCAGCGTGGCTCAAGCAGTCCTTCAGCGCCATCAGCGCACGGCGCACCCAGCTTTTCACGGTGCCCAGCGGCTGCACCAGGTGCTGCGCCACTTCGGCGTGCGAAAGGCCCTGGTAGTAGGCCAGAGCCACACATTGCTGCTGCTCGGCGCTGAGGCGCCCGATGCAGTGCGTGAGCTCTTGCGCCTGCGCGGCTTGCTGCAGCAGTTCCAGCGGGCCGGCGTCGGTGCTGGGCACGCTGGCCAGCAGGTCACGGTCATCGCCGTCTTCGTCGCCACTGCTGATGTGGCTGCTGACGGTGGACACCTCGGTTTTGCGCCGGCGCAGGCTGTCGATGGCGCGGTTGCGCGCGATGCTGGTGAGCCAGGTCATGGGTTGCGCGCGTGCCGCATCAAAACTCTGTGCCGCGCGCCAGATGTTGACAAAGCAGTCCTGCAAGATGTCTTCGGCCTGGGCGCGGTCGGCATTGATGCGCAAGATAACGCCAAAAAGTTGTGCACTGCTCAACTGGTAGAGCTGGGCAAACGCGGCGCGGTCGCCCAGCGCCACACGTGACAGTGAAGCGGCCAGTGCCTGGCTGCGTTCAGTCCAGTCGGTGGGGGGTGTGGTCATGAAAGCAGATGTTCAAGTTAGCGTGAAACTCTTTCATGGTCCGGGGCGCCGCGCCGCATCATGAAGGTTAGCGGGATTTACGCACAACGGGCCGGGGCGGATGCAGCGCGGGTGCAGCGCGGGTGCAGCGCGGGTGCAGCGACAGCGGTGATGCAGGTCACGGGCACCTTCATTGCCAGCTCAGCGCCGCGACATCGTTCACAAACAGGGGCATGTCTTTCCACACCCCTTTGAGCCGCGCGTTTGCAACCGTGATCCAGGTGGGTTGGTACAGATAGGCGGCCACCGCGTCGCGCGCCACCAGGCGCTGCGCTTCGCCCATCAGCCGGTTGCGTTCTTCGGTTTGCGTGGTGGTCTGAACTTTCGCCCACAGCGTGTTGAACTCGGCCGACTCATAACCCCAGTAATAGTTCAAGCGCGCGAAGTTGCCGAAGTCCAGCGGTTCCACATGCGAGATCACTGTCAGGTCATAAGCCTTCTGGCCATACACCCCCGAAAGCCACTGCGCCCATTCGACGTTTTCAATCTTCGCCTTGATGCCCACCTTGTCCAGCATCGCGGCAATCACCTCGCCGCCCTGGCGCGCATAAGGCGTGGGTGGCAGCTTCATCACCAGTTCCAGCGGCGGTGTCACGCCGGCCTGGTGCAGCAGCGCGCGCGCTTTGGCAATGTCGAAGGCACTCTCGGCCGTCAGGTCCACATAACCCGGCGTGCCGGGCACAAGATAACTGCCGATCGGTACGCCGTAACCGTCAGCCGCACCCTCAATCACCAACTTGCGGTCGATGGCGTGTGCGATGGCGCGGCGCACCAGCACGTTGTCCAGCGGCTTGCGTTTGTTGTTGATGGCCAGAATGGTTTTGGCGCGGCTGCCGCCGATCAGCACCTGGTACTTTTTGTTGGTCTGAAACTGCTGCAGGCTGCGCGCCGCCGACACGCGCGGGAAGATATCCACGTCGCCCGACAGCAGCGCCGCCACCTGCGCTGCGGGGTCGTTGATGAAACGCATCTGCACGCGCTTCAGCTTCACGGCCTTGGCATTGCGGTGGTCGTCCCAGCGCGCCAGGGTGACGGCTGAGCCTTTGGCCCAGTTGTCCAGCTGGTAGGGGCCGGTGCCCACCGGTTTGGTGTTATTGGTGGCGGCACTTTTGGCCTCCACCATCACAGCGGTCGCCTGGCCCAGCTTGAACAGCAGGTCGGGGTCGCCGTTTTTCAGCTTCAACACCACGCTGTGGGTGTCGGGCGTGTCCAGGCTTTCGATGTTGGCAAAAGTGGCCTTGTCTTTGTTGGTGCTGGTTTTGTCTGCGGCGCGCTCAAAACTGAACTTCACACTGGCGGCGTTGAAAGGCTCGCCGTTGTGGAACTTCACGCCACTCTTGAGTTTGAAGGTCCAGTTTTTCAGGTCGTCAGACACCGTCCAGCTGTCAGCCAGCAGCGGTGTGGTGCGGCTGTCGCTGTTGATCTTGGTCAGGGTCTCGAACAGGTTGTACAGCACCACCTCGGCAATCGCGCTGGCGGCGCCGGCGGTGGGGTCCAGGCCCGGCGGCTCCAGTGTCATGCCCAGCACAGCGCTGTCTTTGCGCGGCTGGGCTGCTGCAGGCGTTGCGGCCAGGCTGAGCGTGAACGCGATGCACAACACCGTGGCGACACTGCGGACCATGGCACTGGGGGCTTGCATCTGGGGCGAATCCTGCGTGAGTCAACACCCGCCATCGTAGCGTCTGGCCGGCACGCTCTGCGACACTGTGGCCCCTTTGCAGCCGGTCCTGTCTGTGCACACCATCGAGACTGACTATCTGGTCATCGGCAGCGGCGCTGTCGGCATGGCTTTTGCCGACACGCTGGTCACCGAAAGTGATGCCCACCTCACCTTGGTTGACCGCCACGGCAAGCCCGGCGGCCATTGGAACGACGCGTACCCTTTTGTCACGCTGCACCAGCCCTCGGCGTTTTACGGCGTCAATTCGGTGGAGCTGGGCAGCCGCCGCAAAGATGAACACGGCCTGAACCGCGGCCTGTATGAACTGGCCAGCGGGCCCGAGATCAACAGCTACTACCACCGCGTGATGCAAGACCGGCTGCTGGCCAGCGGCCGCGTGTCGTACAACCCCATGTGCAACTACCTGGGCACCACTGACGAAGGTGGCGGGCGGTTCGAGTCCATCCTGTCGGGCCAGCGCACGCAGGTGCGGGTGCGCAAAAAAACGGTGGATGCCACCCACTACAGCCCGCCGGTGCCATCCACGCACCGCCCGAAGTTCAGTGTGGCGCCGGGTGTGCGACTGGTGCCGCCCAATGTGCTGCCGCAGTTGTGGAGCAGCCTTGGCGCTGGCCCTGACGCGGCGGCGCCGCCGCGTCACTTCGCCATTCTGGGTGCCGGCAAAACAGCGATGGACGCCGCCGTCTGGCTGCTGCAGTCGGGCGCCGACGCCGACAGCATCCAGTGGGTGATGCCGCGCGATTCATGGCTGATCAACCGCTTGACCACACAACCGGGGCCCGAGTTTTTCTTTGAAGCCATCGGCGGCCAGGCCGACCAGATGCAGGCCTTTGCCGAGGCCACGTCCACCAGCGACCTGTTTGCACGGCTGGAAGCCTGCGGCAATGTGATGCGCATCGACCCCACACACACGCCAAGCATGTTCCACCTGGCCACACTTTCTGTGGGCGAACTGGAACTGTTGCGCCGCATCCGGCGTGTGGTGCGCAAAGGCCGCGTGCAGGCCATTGAGGCCCACCGCCTGGTGCTGGACCACGGCAGCGAGCCGCTGCTGCCGGGCACGCTGTGCATCGACTGCACCGCGTCGGCGGTTGAGGCGCGCGGCGTACAACCCATTTTTCAGGGCAACCGCATCGTGCTGCAGGTGGTGCGCCTGCCGCTGCCCACCTTCAGCGCGGCTTTGACGGCGTATGTCGAAACGCACTACGCCACCGATGCTGAAAAAAAACCGCCTCTGCGCCAGCGTGCCGTTTCCGCATACGCTGGACGGTTATGCGCGAGCGCTGTTTGTCAGCATGTGGAACCAGTACCAATGGAGCCAGGACAAAACCCTGCGCAGCTGGGTGCGCGACAGCCGGCTGGACGGTTACGGCAAGCTGATGACGGGCATCGCGCCCGACGACAGCGCCAGGCTGGCGGTGGTGGCACGGCTGCGTGAACAGTCGATGGCGGCGATGGCCAATTTGCCGAAGCTGACGGCGGGCAGCGCTGCAGCGGACTGAGGCTGCTGCGGTGGGTGCGTTGGGTGCGCCCAACGTGCCTGTTGCGGGTGCCGCGCGGGCTGTTCTGGAGTGCGCTTTTCGTGCGGTCGG
>JAYUPP010000088.1:0-13198 GCA_043760045.1 Betaproteobacteria bacterium | reverse complement strand
GGCCTGCTAACAAACGACCTGCCTGCAAGCGAGCAGAACCGGCCCGCGCCGCCGATGAAGCAGCTGCCGCTGGCCATCAGCCCCGCGCCGCAGCCGACGCTGGCGAATTTTGTGCCCGGTGCCAATGGCGCGCTGATGGACCATCTGCGGCGCTGGCCCATCGACCCGCAGCTGCCCGCGGAAGGCGCGTTGGCACCGGCGCCGCCGCTGTATGTGTGGGGCCCGCCGGGCAGTGGCAAAACCCATTTGCTGCGCGGCCTGGCGGCACGGGCCGCCGCCACCGGCATGGCCACCAGCGTGGGCTGGTTCAACGCCAGCGACGCCACACCGTGGCCATGGCAGCCCGGCTGGGCGCTGGTCGTCATCGACGGCTGCGAAGCCTTGGATGCAGCGGCGCAGCACGCGGCTTTTGTGCTTTTCACCGAAGCGCAGACCCACGGTGTGCCACTGGCTGCTGCCGGCGCGCTGCCACCGGCCGATTTGCCGCTGCGTGACGACCTGCGCACGCGGCTGGCCTGGGGCCATGTTTTTGCGTTGCAGCCGCTGGGCGAACAAGACACCTGCACGGCATTGAACCTGGAAGCGCAGCGCCGTGGCCTGCAGCTGCCGGCCGAAGTGTCGGCTTACCTGATGAGCCGCTTCGCGCGCGACCTTGCCAGCCTGATGGCGCTGCTCGCGGCGCTGGACGAACACGCCCTGGCCACACAGCGGCGCCTGACGGTGCCACTGGTGCGCGACCTGATTGCACAGGCGCCATGAATCTGACCCTGTTTGACCTGGACGGAACGCTGCTGGCGCAGGACTCTGACCACCTGTTTGGCGAATTCATGGTTGCCCACGGTTGGGCTGACGCTGCCGATTTCAAGAAACGCAACGATGCGTTTTATGCCGACTACCAGGCCGGCTGCCTGGACATGCAGGCCTACGTTGAATTTGCCACCGCACCCTGGCGCGGCCGTGCAGCGGCCGACATCAAGACCGCATCACTGACCTTCATGACGCAGTGGCTGCAGCCGCTCGTGACCGACGCCGCGCGGGCGCTGGTGGCGCGCCATGTGCAGGCCGGTGACCGGGTGGTGATGGTCACGGCCACCAACGACTTCATCACCGCGCCCATCGCCAAAGCATTCGGCATCAACGAGCTGATTGCCACCGAACTGCACCGCGACAACGCCGGCCGCGCCACCGGGGCCATACACGGGGTGGCGGCCTTTCGCGAAGGCAAGATCACCCGCGTGCAGGCCTGGCTGCACGCCCAGGGCCTGGCCTGGCACGATGTGCAGCGCAGCACTTTTTACAGCGATTCCACCAACGACCTGCCGCTGCTCGAGCAGGTGACTTACCCCATCGCCACCAACCCCACACCGGCGCTGCACAGCGTGGCGCTGCAGCGCGGCTGGCGCGTTTTGAAACTCCATTGAAACCGCCATTGAAACTTCCATTCAAACTGTCCTGAAACGGTTCGCATGATCAAAAAATTCATAAAGCGGCTGCTCGGCCAAAGCGACACGGCACCGGCCGTTGCAGAGCCAGCAGCAGCGCCTGCTGCGGCCGTCATTCCCCTCGGCGCCCGGGTCGAAGTGGCCGTGGCCGAACACGGCATCAACCCCGAATTGTTGGACGCCAACGCCGTGCGGGTGGTGAAAACACTGCGTGACGCCGGCTTCGAGGCTTATGTGGTGGGCGGCGCGGTGCGCGACCTGATGGTGGGCTTGCGGCCGAAAGACTTCGACGTGGCTACCGACGCCACGCCCGAGCAGGTGAAGTCGCTGTTCAGGCGCGCTTTCATCATCGGCCGCCGCTTTCGCATCGTGCATGTGGTGTTCGGCCGCGGGCGTGAACACGAAGTCATCGAGGTTTCAACCTTCCGTGCTTATCTCGATGCCACCGCCGCCGAACAAGTGGGCGGCAACGAAAAAACGTCGAAGCAGCAAGGGGTGGACAAGACCCATGTGGTGGACGCCAGCGGCCGCGTGCTGCGCGACAACGTGTGGGGCCCGCAGATTGAAGACGCGGCGCGGCGCGACTTCACCGTCAATGCGCTGTATTACGAACCGCTGTCGCAAACGGTGGTGGACTACCACGGTGGCCTGGCCGATGCGCGGGCCCGTGTGCTGCGCATGATCGGCGACCCGCCCACGCGCTACCGCGAAGACCCGGTGCGCATCATCCGGGTGGTGCGCTTCGCCGCCAAGCTGGGTTTTGCGCTCGACCCGGCCACCGAAAAGCCACTGCGTGCCATGGTGCCGCTGCTGGCTAACGTTCCTTTGTCACGGCTGTTTGACGAGATGGTCAAGCTGCTGCAAACCGGCCATGCGCTGGCCAGCATCGAACAGCTGAAGCATTTTGGGCTGGTCGGTGCGGCCACCGCAGGGCCGTTTCCGGTGCTGGAAGCGGCGCTGGCACCGGCGCGGCCGAATCCGCAGCGCGACGCCTTTGTGCGCCTGGCGCTGCAAGACACCGACACCCGCGTCGCTGAAGGCCGACCGGTGGCGCCCAGTTTCATGCTGGCCTGTTTGCTGTGGCACGACGTGCAAGAGCGCTGGACGGCGTGCAGCGCCACCGGCCTGGCTGCCCTGCCGGCGTTGCAGCAGGCGGTGGATGCGGTGTTTGAAGCCCGCATCGGCGACATTTCGGGCCGTGGCAAGCTGGCCGCCGACATGCGCGAAATCTGGATGATGCAACCGCGTTTCGAGCGCCGCGCACCGGCCTCGGTGTTGTCGTTGGCGGGCCAGGCGCGTTTTCGCGCCGGCTACGACTTCCTGCGTTTGCGTGCTGACGTGGGCGAGCTGGCGCACCTGGGGGGCGTGGAGCTGGCCGACTGGTGGGAAGACTTTCACCTGGGCAGCGATGAAGACCGCGAGGCCATGCTGCAAGAGTTGCGCACGGCGCAGGCGGCTGGCCGTGTGCGCCGCGACGCGGCGCCGGCGGGCGCGGCGCGGGGTGGCACTGAATCCGCTGCTGGTGCCGATGCACAAGCCGCCAGCAGCGCCCACCCCGACGATGCAGAACCCGACGGAGACCCGGCCGAAGAGCGTGCTGCTGACAGGCCCGGCGACGCACCACGCAAAAGGCGGCGGCGCCGGCGCAAACCTGCTGCCGGCAGCGCCAGCGGCAGCCCGGTTTGAGCCTGGTTGCTGCACCTACAATAATTTTTTGACAGGGCACGCCGTGGCCCTGCACCAGGAGCAGATATCCCATGGTCTTTGGACGCCTGTTGCCCCGCGAGGGCAATTTTTTCGAGCTGTTCAATGAGCACGGCACCTACATCGCCCAGGGCGCTGCCGCCTTCATGGCGATGGTCAACCACTACCCCGACGCGGCGCTGCGCGAGCAGCACGCGGCCGAGGTGATCGCTGCCGAGCGCGCGGCCGACAAGATCACCGCAGAAGTGCACCGGCTCTTGCACCGCACCTTCATCACGCCGCTGGACCGCGACCAGATCCACCGCCTCATCAATGCCATGGACGACGTGCTGGACCTGCTGCAGGACACCAGCGAAGTGATGTCGCTGTACGACCTGCAAACGCTGTCCAACGATGTCGTGCGGTTGTCAGAAATATCGGTGCGCTGCTGTGGCCGCGTGCAGCATGTGCTGACGCTGCTGTCCAAGCTGAAAGACCCGGCGGTGGCGGCATCGGTGCTGAAAACCTGCGAAGAAATCGACCAGCTGGAATCCGACGCCGACCGCGTGATGCGCAGCGCCATGTCGCGCCTGTTTCGTGAAGAACCCGACACGCGGCAGCTGATCAAACTGAAGGCCGTCTACGAACACCTCGAATCCATTTCTGACCGCTGCGAGGACGTGGCCAATCTGGTTGAAGGCATCGTGCTTGAAAACTCCTGACCGGGCACTTTGATGCAAAGCATGCCGATGGCGCTGTGGGTGGTGGTGATGCTGGTGGTGCTGGCCTTGCTGTTCGACTTCATGAACGGCTTTCACGACGCCGCCAACTCGATTGCCACGGTGGTGTCCACGGGTGTGCTGAAACCCACGCAGGCGGTGGCTTTTGCGGCCTTCTTCAACGTGGTGGCGATCTTTGTTTTTCAGCTGAAAGTGGCGGCCACCGTGGGCAAGGGCATCGTCGAGCCCGGTGTCGTGGACCAGTATGTGATCTTCGGTGCGCTGGTGGGCGCCATCGCCTGGAACATCATCACCTGGTGGTACGGCATCCCTTCCAGCAGCTCACACGCGCTCATCGGCGGCATCGTCGGCGCCACTTTGGCCAAGGCCGGTTTCACGCCGCTGCTGTGGTCCGGCGTCGGGAAAACCGTGGCCTTCATCTTCATCTCGCCTTTCATGGGCTTTTTGTTTGGCTCGCTCTTGATGGTGGCGGTGGCCTGGATCTGCCGGCGGGTGTCACCGCACAGCGTGGACAGCATCTTCAGACGCCTGCAACTGGTGTCGGCGGGCCTGTATTCACTGGGCCACGGTGGCAACGACGCGCAAAAAACCATCGGCATCATCTGGATGCTGCTGATTGCCGCCGGCATCACCCAGGCCAGCGACAAGATGCCGCCCACCTGGGTGATCTGGACCTGCTACCTCGCCATCGGTGCGGGCACGCTGTTTGGCGGGTGGCGCATCGTCAAAACGATGGGGCAGCGCATCACCAAGCTGAAGCCGGTGGGCGGCTTTTGTGCTGAAACCGGCGGCGCCATCACGCTGTTTCTGGCCACCGGGCTGGGGGTGCCGGTGTCCACCACCCACACCATCACCGGTGCCATTTTTGGTGTCGGCTCGGTGCGCAACGCGTCTGCCGTGCGTTGGGGTTTGGCGGGCCACATCGTGCTGGCCTGGATCGTCACCATTCCGGCCACGGCGTTGATTGCGGCTGTTTTTTACGGCATCAGCCGTTGGCTGTTTTAGCGCCGGTGACGCCTGCGTCGGCGGCGGCAGGCTGCTGCAGTTGCCACTCAAAAAACTTTTGCCCACCGTAAGCGATGGTGCCCATCAGCACGGTGCCACCCACCAGCAGCGCCAGCGCAGCGGCCAGCACGGGCCCCCAGCCGGTGGCCTGGGGCGGCCGGTCCGGGTTGTAGCGCTGCTGCCAGTTTTCATCGGGGGTCAGCGCGTAGAGGATGGCAAACAGCATCGCCAGCGACAGCATCAAACCCAGCAGCGGTATCAGCAGCCAGGCCACAGGGTCGTCCTGCCCCAGCGAACGCATGCGTTCCACACCCAGCAGGCCAATGGCGGTGGGCGGCGGGTGCAGCCAGGCCCTGAAGTCACGCAGGCCATACAGGTACATGCGGTGCACGCCCAGGCTGCCCAGCAGCAGCGCCAGCCAGGCGGCCATGGTTTTCGACCGGTAGTGGGCGGCGCTGGGTGCGCGGGCGGTGGAATTCAGTTGGGTCACGTGTTTGCAAAGTGAAGTGCTGCCTGGAAGGCGCTGCGGGCAGTTTATAATGCTGGGTTTTCGGCGCTGGCTGCGGGTGACAACACCTGCGGCGTATCTACGGCGCCAACCGCGGCCGGTGGTTCGGGCAGGGGGTGCAAGACGGCTGACCGGCCTTCAAGCATCCAAACCTTGAACTGCAGGCCAACTCGAAGTCTTGCCCGGTGTGTCTCCCGTGGTCACGACTTCGGCTACATGTATCCCCAAGGAATCTCCAACATGGTCGTGATCCGACTGGCACGTGGTGGTGCCAAGAAGCGTCCGTTCTACAACATCGTTGTGGCCGACTCCCGCGAGCGCCGTGACGGCCGTTTCATCGAACGCGTGGGTTTTTACAACCCCGTCGCCGCCGGTGGTGAACAGCCGCTGCGCGTGGCGCTGGACCGCGTCACGCACTGGGCTGGCGTCGGTGCCCAGCTGTCGCCCACGGTGGCGCGGCTCGTCGACCAGGCCAAGAAAGCGGCCTGAAGCCGGAGCTGATGAGCAGCCCCGGCTTGCCTGGCCAGGCCCCGGGCGCTGCTGTCACTGCGCTGTCTGCACCCAGCCCGGCCGGCGAACCGGCATGGCCCGAGGACGCTGTTGAAGTGGCGCGGGTGCTGGGCGCCTGGGGCGTGGCCGGTGGCTTGAAGTTGAAGGCTTATGCAGCCGACCCGCAGGCCTTGTTTTCAACCAAGCGCTGGTTTTTGCAGCCGCCCCTGGCGCTGTACACGGTGGGCTCGCAGGCGCCAGCGCGCCGCACGCCGGTGGGCACAGCGCCGCTGCCGCGTTTGCTGCGTGTCGTCAAGGCGCGGGAGCAGGGCGACAGCATCGTTGCCACGGTGGAAGAAGTCACCGACCGCGACGCCGCCGAGGCGTTGAAAGGCGTGCGCATTTTTGTCTCGCGCGCCAGTTTCCCGACACCCGACGCTGACGAGTTTTATTGGGTTGACTTGATCGGTCTGGCGGTTGTCAACCGGGCGCAGGTGACGCTGGGCGCAGTGGTGGGGCTGCTCGAGACGGGGCCGCACTGCGTTCTGCGTGTGCAGCCGGCGCTGCCTGACGCGGCCGAATGTTTGATTCCGTTTGTCTCGGTGTATGTGGACGAAGTGGACAAGGCTGCTGGCTGCATCAAGGTCGATTGGGAACTGGACGACTGATGCCGGCAGCGGCGCTGGCGCCCGCCTGACCCGCCGCTTCAGTGATGGCTGCTTGAATGCGTAATTGCGTAATTGCGTAATTGCTTGATCGCCTGATCGCTTATTTGCTCATTGGCTTGACTTCCTGCCCGCCGACGCCGCCCCGCCATGCGCTTTGACGTCGTCACGATTTTCCCCGAACTGTTTGCGCCGCACCTGAGCCAGGGCATCACCCGCCGTGCCTTTGAGTCGGGCGCGGTAGACGTGCGTCTGTGGCCGCTGCGCGACTTCACCACCGACAACTACAAACGCGTGGACGACCGGCCTTACGGCGGTGGCCCGGGCATGGTGATGCTGGCCGAACCGCTGCTGGCCGCCCTGGCGGCGGTGCGCCAGAGCCGCAGCGATGCAACCCCCGCAGCCGTGATTCACTTCACGCCCACCGGTCGCCGTCTGGACCAGGCGCTGGTGCTCACACTGTCGCAGGGCCCGGGTGCCATCCTGCTGTGTGGCCGCTACGAAGGCATCGACCAGCGTGTGCTCGACACCCAGGTGACGCTGGAAATCAGCCTCGGCGACTTTGTGCTGTCGGGCGGCGAACTGCCGGCACTGGCGCTGCTGGACGCCGTGGCGCGCCTGCAGCCGGGTGTGTTGCACGCACCTTCGCACGAGCAGGACAGTTTCTCTGACTGCCTGCTGGAAGGGCCGCATTACAGCCGGCCTGAAATGCTGCAGGCCGGCGGGCAGCAGTGGCCGGTGCCGGCGGTGTTGCTGTCGGGCCACCACGGGCACATTGCACAGTGGCGGCGTCAGCAGGCGCTGCTGCTCACAGCGCAACGACGGCCTGACTTGCTGGCTGCGGCGCGAGCGGCGGGGCGCTTGACGGCGCTTGACGAGGTTTACTTGCAGGCGCAGGCGCCAGACCGTTCCTGAACGCAAGCTATACTCAAAGGCTTTTCGATCCTCTGCCGGGCACCCCAACATTTCATCCAGCCCGCGACACGATCGCTACGGAGTCCATCATGAATCTCATCGCTATCCTTGAACAGGAAGAGATGGCGCGATTGAACCGCACCATTCCTCCTTTTTCCCCGGGTGACACCGTCATCGTCAACGTCAACGTGGTTGAAGGCACACGCAAGCGTGTGCAGGCCTATGAAGGCGTGGTCATCGCCAAGCGCAACCGGGGGCTGAACAGCAGCTTCATCGTGCGCAAGATCTCCAACGGCGAAGGTGTTGAGCGCACGTTCCAGAGCTACAGCCCGTTGATTGCCGGCATCGAAGTCAAGCGCCGCGGCGACGTGCGCCGCGCCAAGCTGTATTACCTGCGTGACCGCAGCGGCAAGTCAGCACGGATTAAAGAGAAGCTCGCTTGACGAAGTCAAGCAGCCGCGCAGCGGCCATTGGCGCTGCGGCGCCAATGAAGAGCGGACGGCGCAGCCAGAAGCTCATCTGACGCAGTCATCTCTTGAATACAAAGGCCGCCCACGGGCGGCCTTTGCATTGAAAATTCGCCATGACCGCAGCCCGCATCACCGACCCGCAAGCCATACCCGTCACCGGCATAGACAGCCACTTGCCGGCCATCGCCGGGCACCGGTTGCTGGCTGGTGCGCTGCGCGAGCGGCTCGCGCAGGCGCATCTGCTGCAGCCTGAAATTCCCGGTGACGGTGGGCGGTTTGGCGCCGACCGGGCGTCCACGCCTGCCGCCGTGCTGGTGCCGCTGGTGCAAAGGGCCGACGGCTTGCATGTGCTGTTGACCCAGCGCACCAGCCACTTGCGTGCTCACGCGGGGCAGATCAGTTTTCCGGGTGGGCGCGCCGAGCCCGAAGACGACGGCGCCGCCGCCACCGCGCTGCGCGAAGCGCAAGAAGAAGTGGGCCTGGCAGCACAGTGGGTGGACGTCATCGGCCAGCTCGCCGTGTACACCACCGTAACGCGTTATGTCGTGACCCCGGTGGTGGCGCTGGTGCAGCCGCAGGCCACGCTGGTGCTCGACAGTTTCGAAGTCGCTGAGGCCTTTGAAGTGCCGCTGGCGTTTTTGATGAACCCGGCGCACCACCGGCGGCACACCTTTGCTTTTGACGGCCACGAACGGCAGTTTCTGTCGATGCCGTGGCGGCGTGAAGCCGCTGCAGACAGCAGCAGTGCAGCGCGCGACTACTTCATCTGGGGCGCCACGGCGGCGATGCTGCGCAACCTGTACGGTGTTTTGGCTGCCGAGCGCGGGTCTATCATCGCGCCGCGATGAGTTTTTTTGCCGTCCTGTTTGCACTGTTGCTGGAGCAACTGAAACCCCTGCCGCGCGACAACTGGGTGCACGAAACCCTGGCGCAGTGGGTGCGCTGGACCGACCGCAACTTTGACGCCGGCGAAAGCCACCATGTCAAGGTGGTGTGGCTGGTGTCGGTGCTGGTGCCCACCGCGTTGTCAGCCGGCGTGTACCTGCTGCTGCACCACTACAGCCTGCTGTTGGCCTTCGCCTTCAACGTGTTGATGCTGTATCTGACGCTGGGCTTTCGCCAGTTCAGCCACTATTACACCGACATCCGCGAAGCGCTGGACCGCGGCGACGAAGCCGAAGCGCGCCGCCTGCTGGGTGAATGGCGCCACCTTGACACCAGCGAACTGCCACGCACCGAGGTGTTGCGCCACGTCATTGAACACGCACTGCTGGCTGCACACCGCCATGTGTTTGGTGTCTTTTTCTGGTTTGTTGTGCTGTCCGCCGTGGGCCTGGGGCCGATGGGTGCGGTGCTCTACCGCATGGCCGAATTCTGTTCGCGTTACTGGGCCTATCGCAACAAGACCATGGACACACCGCTGAGCGTTGGCCTGATGGACCTGGCTCAGCGCGCCTTTGCGGTCATCGACTACCTGCCGGCACGCCTGACGGCTTTCGGCTTTGCCGTGGTCGGCAATTTTGAAGAAGCCGTGGCCAGCTGGCGGCGCGATGCTGGCCTTTGGCTGCGCCCCAACGAAGGCATCATCCTGGCCGCTGCCGCCGGCGCAGTGGGTGTGCAACTGGGTGGCCCTGCTGCGCCCGGTGTCACGCCCGACCGC
The DNA here is from genome assembly GCA_043760045.1 of Betaproteobacteria bacterium. Classification (GTDB taxonomy): domain Bacteria; phylum Pseudomonadota; class Gammaproteobacteria; order Burkholderiales; family Burkholderiaceae_C; genus Rubrivivax. Next base: position 3,621 of record JAYUPP010000088.1, on the reverse strand, counting down.
TCCAAGACCTTCAGCACCGGCAGCGAAGAGGCCACCGCGCAGGCGCAAGGGTCCACCAGCGGCCTGCAGGCGCAAGGTGCCCACCTGCACAGCGTGGTGGGTCTTGTCTGGCGCTCGGTGGTGCTGTGGATGCTGCTGGTGGCCTTGCTGGGGCTGGCCAACGTGCTGGGTTGACGCAGGCGGCCTGGACCGAATCACCAGCGCTTGCTGGACAGCTCTTCAAACAGGCTTTCGTAGATGCGCTGGCGCGACGGCGTGATGTCGCCGCGCAGGATGGCATCACGCACGCCGCAGCCCGGTTCGTGGCGGTGGCTGCAGTTGTGAAACTTGCACTGGCCCAAGGCAGCTGCGTAGTCGGGCATCAACTGCGCCAGTTGTTCGGGGCCGATTTGGCGCAGGCCAAATTCCTGGAAACCGGGCGAATCGATCAGCGCGGCCCGGCGGCCGTCGGCTGTGGCTGCACCCAGCCAATACCAGGTGCTGCTGGTGGTGGTGTGGCGGCCGGTGTTCAGCGCTTGTGATATTTCGCCCACCAGCGCGGCCGCCTCGGGCACCAGCAAATTGATCAAGGTGCTTTTGCCCATGCCACTGGGGCCTAACACCAAAGTGACACGGCATTCCAGATGCTGCATCAGCACCGCGCGGCTGGCCTCGGGCTGGGTCTTCAAGGCCAGTTCGATCACGGTGGCGCCCATGCCCACATAAGGCGCCAGCCGTGCACGCGCGGTGGCTGCTGCCGGCAGGTCGGTTTTGTTCATGCCGATCAAGGCCTGGATGCCGGCCGCCTGCGCAGCGATCAGCGCGCGGGTCAGTTGCGATTCGCTGAACACCGGCTCGGCGGCCACCAGAATGAGAATCTGGTCGAGGTTGGCAGCGAACGACTTGGTGCGCCATTCGTCCTGCCTGAACAGCAGGTTGCTGCGCGTCTCAATCTGTTCGATGACACCGCCGTCGCCGGTGGGCAGCCAGCGCACGCGGTCGCCCACCACGATGTCGCTTTTTTTGCCCCGGGGGTGGCACAGCAGGCGTTGGCCTTCAGGCGTTTCCACCATCACGTGGCGACCATGCGCGGCCACCACCAGGCCGATGTCCAGCAACTGGTGGGCCGTCAAGGTGGGGGGTTCAGCAAGGCATCCACCTTGGCCGCGCAGATGAAGTCGTTGAGCGAAAGGCCGGCCACAGCATGGGTGTTGAAACGCACCGTGCAGTGGTTGTAAAACACCTGCAGCTCGGGGTGGTGGTCTTCCGCGTGTGCAATCCAGGCCACGGCGTTCACAAATGCCATCGTGTGGTGGTAGTCGCCAAAACTGAAGCGGCGCTCGATCGCACCACCGGCCAGCGTCCAGCCCGGGGCCTGCACCAGGTGGGCGGCAACTTCAGCTGGCGCCAGGGCGGTCTGGCGCTCAAGCAGCTTGCATTGCAGAAAAAACAGAGCGTGCATAACCGACTAACTGGACTGAGCCAACACGTTTGCTGCCGGCACTGACACCGTCGCCGGCGCCGGCGCCGGCAGCGCCGCCAGGCGTTCCGATGCCGGCGGGTGTGAATAATAAAAACGCACGTACAGCGGGTCGGGTGTCAACGTCGACGCATTGTCTTCATGCAGCTTCAGCAACGCCTGCGCCAGCGCGGCGCCGTCGGCCTGCTGGCAGGCGTAGGCATCGGCCTGGAATTCGTCGCGGCGCGAAAAGTGCGCTATCAGCGGCGCCAAAAAAAACATGAAGGGCGGCAGCACCAGTGTGAACAGCAGCAGAGCCAATGCGTCGTTGGGCGCGGCCAGATTCGGCGCCACACCCAGCCCGGTGTAGAAGCCACTTTGGCCGGCCAGCCAGCCCAGCAGCGCCAGGCCCAGCAGGCTGAGGCCGAAGATCGACAGCATGCGTTTGAGCACATGTTTGTGTTTGAAGTGGCCCAGTTCATGCGCCAGCACGGCTTCCACTTCGGCCGCATTCAGGCGCTGCAGCAGGGTGTCGAAAAAGACCACCCGCTTCGATGCGCCCAAGCCGGTGAAATAGGCATTGCCATGCGCTGAACGTTTGCTGCCGTCCATCACAAACAAACCCTTGGAAGCAAAACCGCAGCGCTGCATCAGCGCTTGCACGCGGGCTTTCAGGGTGTCGTCTTGCAGCGGCTCAAACTTGTTGAACAGCGGCGCAATCAAGGTCGGGTAAATCACCAGCAGCAGCAGGTTGAACGCCACCCAGGCCGCCCAGGCCCAAAGCCACCACAGGCCACCGGCGCGGCCCATGATCCACAACATCAGCGCCGCCAGCGGCAGCCCGATCAGCGCACCCACCGCAGCACCCTTCAGGCCGTCCTGCAGCCAGATTTTGAGCGTCATGCGGTTGAAGCCAAACTGCTGCTCGATGCGAAAGGTGCTGTAGGCGTCCCAGGGCAGGCCGAGCAGGCTGCCGATGAGCACAAAACAGGTCAGCAGGGCCAACTGGTAGGCCATCGGTCCCCAGCCGGAGAGCAGCTGATCGCGCAGAAAAATGTTCATCGCGTCCAGGCCGCCCAGCAGCGTCCAGCCCAGCAGCACGGCGGCGCTGAAGGCCATGCTGAGCAGGCCCACACGGCCTTGCGCCAATGTGTAGTCGGCTGCTTTCTGGTGGGCCTGCAGGCTGACGGCGCCTGCAAATGCCGGCGGCACGCTGCTGCGGTGGGCCGCCACATGGCGCAGCTGGCGCGTCGCCAACCAGAATTTCACGGCCAGCGACAGCACCAGCGCGGCGGCAAAAGCGAGGGTCAAAACATCAGGTGACATCGTGCAGAGTGTAGGGCTGGGAGAGAATCCCATGCTTCGAGCGCCGCTCGCTGCATGCACAAACCCACCCGATGACGACCGTCTTGAAAAGCAGTGATGACAACCTGGTCTGGATCGACCTGGAAATGACCGGCCTGTTCCCCGACAAAGACCGCATCATCGAGATTGCGGTGGTCGTCACCGACCCGCACCTCAGCGTGCGTGTTGAAGGCCCGGTTTTTGCGGTGCACCAGAGCGACGCCGTGCTCGACGGCATGGACAACTGGAACAAGGGCACCCACGGCAAAAGTGGGCTCACCGAGCGGGTGCGGCTGTCTACCGTGAGCGAATCTCAGGCCGAAGCCGAGGTGATGGCTTTTTTGCGCCAGTTTGTGCCCAAGGGCAAAAGCCCGATGTGTGGTAACAGCATCTGCCAGGACCGGCGCTTTCTGGCCAACCACATGCCCAGCCTGGAGTCGTTTTTCCACTACCGCAATCTGGACGTGAGCACGCTGAAGGAGCTGGCACGCCGCTGGAAGGCGGGCATGGAAGCCTTCAAAAAAGCGCAGGCGCACACCGCACTGGCCGACATCCACGAGTCCATCGACGAGCTGATTCACTATCGCCAGCATCTGCTGGCCGTTTGAAGCCTGTTTGCCGAATCTTTTTAAGCTGGTTTGTCGGCGGCTTGGGCCGGTTCAACAGCCCGCCCCACCTGTAGTGGACGTGTCGTGAAGCTGTCACGCAACGGGCCCAGTGTCGTGCCTCATGAATTTCGATACATGAAACCGCGCCTTCGTCCGCCATGCGTCGTTGCAAATCCTCGCCATAGAAAAGACTATGGCTGCGGTTTGCGCCTGGCCTGACGAACGAATGCA
>JAYUPP010000087.1:0-4801 GCA_043760045.1 Betaproteobacteria bacterium | reverse complement strand
AATTGGTGCGCAGGCCTGCAAACTGCGAAGGCCGGTCGCGCCGGGGCACCCTGCCGAAGGTTTCGTAGTCGTGCCAGAAGAAGGTGGTTTCAACCATGGGCAGCACGATAGCGCAGTGTGGCCTGGGGGCATGGCGGGCGGTGCACCAGCCGCGCCGCGCGGCGCCGCAGCAAAGTCCGCAGCATGGAATCGGTTTTGAATCTGGTTCGGGCCTCAACATCAAAAACATGCAGCGCCCCATCTCGAGGCCCGTTAGATTACGCTGAATACGGGCGTTAGGGGGGAGTCATGGCGCGTGAAGAACGTTTGGCCAAGATGCAGCGCTGGCTGGACGAAGGCCTGGCCGGTCAAGGCATCACCTGCGCGCGGGAACAACGCGAGTTCGGCGTCTCGGCGGCAACGGTGAAGCGGGACGTGGACTATCTGCGCGACCGCTTTGGCGTGCCCGTGGCATGGATGCCCGGCCGCCGCGCTGGCATCTGCAGCAGCGGCCCGGACCGCAAGGCCAGCAGTATCAGCTGCCAGGCCTGTGGCTCAGTGCTGAAGAAATTCACGCCCTGCTGACGATGCAAAGGCTGCTGGCAAACCTGGACGCGGGTGGCTTTCTGGGGCCCCACATCGCGCCGCTGACGAAGCGCATGGCGCAAATTCAGGGCATTGGCCTTCCTGCACCGCAGGACGTGGCCCGTCGTATACGGCTGCAGACAGTCGGCGCACGGCGTTTGCACCTGCCCTGGTTCCAGGCCGTAGGCAGCGCCCTGCTGTTGCGCCGGCGCTTGCAGTTGCGATACCGCGCCCGGGGCAGTGGCCAGACCCCCGAACGTGAGGTCTCTGCACAGCGCCTGATTCACTACCGCGACAACTGGTATCTGGACGCCTGGTGCCACACCCGCAACGACCTGCGCAGCTTCAGTGCCGACGCCATTGAGTGGGTGCAGGTGCTGGACACCCGCGCCATCGATGTGCCTGACGCTGATTTGGACGAGGTGCTGGGTGCCGGCTACGGCATCTTCGCAGGCCGGCAGGTGCAGTGGGCGACGCTGCGCTTCAGCGCCGAACGATCACGGTGGCTGGCAGCCGAAACCTGGCACCCACAGCAACATGGCCGCCGCGACGCTGAAGGCCGCTGGCTGCTGAAGCCTGCCCTACGCCGACCCACGAGAGCTGGTGATGGACAACTTGCGCCATGTGCCCGAAGTGGATGTGCTGGCGCCGCACGAGCTGCAAGCCGAGGTGCAGCAGCGGCTGCGTGCGGGTTTGTTGCGCATGGACGGGCTGGATGAATGATCAGCGGTTGGGGTGGTTGGCGTGTCATGCCTTGAAAGTGTGTGAAGTCAACATCGTGGCCTGGGTTTGCAAAAAGGCTGGGCATGGAAACTGAGCTGACACGGTTTTTCGCAAGTACGGCGGGTCTGCCAGAAGCGGGCCAGGCACACCCCTGGCAAATTGAAATTGCCTGCGACCCCCAATTCGGCAACCGTCTGATCCGCATCCCCACCGGCATGGGCAAGACCCATGGTGTGCTGGCAGCCTGGCTGTGGAATCGCATGCATCGGTGTGACCCGGCTTGGCCGCGCCGCCTGGTGTGGTGCCTGCCCATGCGTGTGCTGGTGGAGCAGGTGGCAGACGAGATCGGCATGGCACTGCGCCGTTTGGGTGCGCCTGCGGCGCACATCTCGGTGCATGCGCTGATGGGGGGCGCCGCACCGGGCCAGTGGCAAATTCACCCAGAGCAGGATGCCGTGCTGGTGGGCACCCAGGACATGCTGCTCAGCCGCGCTTTGAACCGTGGCTACAGCGCCGGCCGGGCGCGCTGGCCGATGGAATTCGGGCTGCTGAACCAGGACTGTTTGTGGGTCATGGACGAGGTGCAGTTGATGGACGTGGGCCTGGCCACGTCTGCACAACTGCAGGCCTTTCGCGACGACGAAACAGCCCGCAGCCTGCGGCCCTGCAAAACCTGGTGGATGAGTGCGACCTTGCAGTCGAAGTGGCTGCAGCACAGCCCCGACACGGTGGCCATGATGGGCGCACTCGGCAGCCCGTTGCAGGTGGCGCCAGCACAGCGCGTGGGGCCTTTGTGGCAGGCTGTTCACAAGCCCGTGCAGCTGGAAACGCAAGCGCAGCCTGAGCAGGTGGCGGCACAGGTTGTTCAAGCGCATACAACGGGCGGCTTGGGCGCCACCGGCGCCACGCTGGTGGTGTTGAACACCGTGAAGCGCGCCCGCAAAGTGCACGACGAAATTCAAAAGCTGCTGGCCAAAACCAAGCCAGCGCCGGGCACTGATTTGCGGCTCGTGCACAGCCGCTTCAGGCCTGTCGAACGTGCGCAGTGGCGCACTGCTTTCTTGAACCGGCCGGCGTGCGGCCCGGGCACCAACCGCATCGTGGTTGCCACCCAGGTGGTGGAAGCGGGGGTGGACATGTCGTCGACGCTCCTCGTCACCGACCTGGCGCCCTGGCCCAGCCTGGTGCAACGTTTCGGCCGTGCAGCACGCTGGGGTGGCCAGGCCCAGGTCATCGTCATCGACAGTCAAGCCAAAGACGACAAGGCTGCGGCACCGTACACCAGGGCCGAACTCAAAGCGGCAGGCGAGGCCCTGGCCTTGCTGCAGGACGTGTCGCCCAAAAGTCTGGAGGCTTTTGAGGAACGACACCCCGAGTTGCGTGACGGGCTGTACCCCTACCACCCGCCCCACCTGTTGCTGCGCCAGGAAGTGGACGGGCTGTTCGACACCGCAGCCGACCTGAGTGGGTCAGACATCGACATCAGCCGCTTCATACGCAGCGGCGAGGAACGTGATGTGCAGGTCTTCTGGCGCGCCATTGACTTGAAGACGCAGCCCGATCGCCAACTGCGCGCCCAGCGCGACGAACTGTGCGCGGTGCCCTTCTTGCAGGCACGCGACTGGCTGTGCGACAAAGACAAGCGCAAACCCCACACACGGGCCTGGGTGTGGGACTGGCTGGGTGGTGCATGGCGCTTGCTGCAAGCGCGCGACATTTATCCCGGCCAAACTTTGCTGGTGGCTGCTGACGTGGGTGGTTATGACCCGCTGCGCGGTTGGGACCCCAAAGCCAGCCCGCAGCAGCTGACACTGCCGCAGCCAGCGCTTGCGGTTGTTGCCACCACCACTGCCACCACCACTGCCACCACCACTGCCACAGCCACTGCCACTGCGGCCGACAGGGCCGACGACGCCGCAAGCGACGAGTCGCTCAGCGCCACCGCGCAGTGGCAGACCATCGCCTTCCACGGCCTGCAGGTGGGCCAGCAGGCGCAGGCCATGGCACCCCAGCATGCCAGCCTGTTCCATCTGGCGGGCCGCTGGCACGACGCAGGCAAGGCCCATGTGGCGTTTCAGTCGTCGATCAAGCCGCACCCCGATGGTCAGCAAATCGCCAAGGCGCCGGCATATCAGTGGCACCGTGGTTCAGCGCTCTACAGCATGCCTGGCGGCAGCCAGCGCGCCGGCTTTCGGCATGAGCTGGCCAGCACGCTGGCGCTGCTGGCATTGATCAGGCGCTGCCAGCCCGACCACCCATCGCTGCTGGGCCCCTGGCGCGACTTGCTGACGCGCATCGGCCAGGGCAACGACAGGCCGCCGGCCGGCGCGGTGCTTCAGCACGAACAGCTGACACCGCTGGAACAAGAGGTGCTGGCCCTGGACGCGGACAACATCGACCTGTTGCTCTACCTGGTGTGCTCGCACCACGGCAAGGTGCGCATGAGCTGGCATCACCGGCGTCATTGTTGACGTGCGGCTTGACAACGACCGCCTGCTGCAAGACGCCCTGGCCGAGCTGTCTGCACAGCCGGCGACCCAGACCACGCCCGGCCTGCGCCGGCTGGCGGCCTTCTACAAGAGCGGCATGGATGAAGACCGCATCAACCAGCGCGGCCTGGTGGCGGTGGCGCCGCTGCTGATGCGCATCAGCAACGTCGACCGCGCCGGCCTGCCCGCGCTGCTGGGCGAACTGGGCAGGCTGCACGTCGAATTGCCACTGCGCCTGTTTGTGGGGCCCGACGCCCAAGCCGCCACGCGCCACCGCTTGCATGCGCAGCAGGCCGGCCTGGGCCTGCCCGACCGTGACGACTATTTCAAAACCGATGCCACCACCCAGCGCGTCACTGCGGGCTACCGCCACTATGCCCAACGCCTGCTGCAAGCCGCCGGTGTGACGGCGAACGAAGCCGTGCTGGCCGGCCTGCTGGCCCTGGAAACCGAAGCCCTGGATGGGCGCAGCCACCAAGGTGCAAGCCCTGGCCAAGCTGGATGCGATGGTGGCGCACATCGGCGGCCCCGAACGCTGGCAAAACTATGAAGGCCTGCACATCAGCCCCGACGACTTTGCCGGCAACACGCTGCGCGCACGCGCCTGGGACACGCAGCGCCGGCTCGCTGACCTGCAGCGGCCGGTGGACCGCCAGCGCTGGAACACCAGCCCGCACATCGTCAACGCCTTTGCATCACAGGACAACCGCATCGTGTTTCCGGCCGGCATCCTGCAGCCGCCGTTTTTTGACGCTGGCGCCGACGACGCCAGCAACTACGGTGCCATCGGCATGGTGATCGGCCACGAAATCACGCACCACTTCGACGACCGAGGCCGCCAGTTTGACGCCGCAGGCAACCTGCGCGACTGGTGGCAGCCTGCCGACGCAGAGGCCTACAAAACACGCACCGAACGCGTGGCGCAGCTTTACAGCAGCTACGAACCACTGCCCGGTGTGCGCATCAACGGCCACCAAATGCTGGGCGAAAACATTTCTGACTTCGGCGGCATACAGCTGGCCTTT
>JAYUPP010000086.1:0-4808 GCA_043760045.1 Betaproteobacteria bacterium | reverse complement strand
GGTTATAGCGTCTTGCGTCAGGCCGGGTTCTTTGTAGTAACCCAGCATCAGGCAAGGCGCCTTCATCTGAATTTCGCTGGTTACCGGGTCCAGCCGGCTTTGCACACCGTCGTAGGGCAGGCCCACGGTGCCCGGGCGCTGTTTGCCGGGCAGCGTGGCGTGGCTGATGCCGCAGTTCTCGGTCATGCCGTAGACCTCAACGAGGTCGAGGCCGAGCTTGTTGTACCAGCGCAGCAGGTCCGGCGGCATCGGTGCGGCGCCACCGGCGGCAAAGGTGCAGTCCTGCAGGCCGAGCGCGGTGAGGATCTTCTTGCGCACGATGCCGCGCAGGATGGGAATCTTCAGCAAGCGGTCGAGTTTGGCTGCCGGCATCTTGGCGCCGATGCCCTGCTGAAACTTCACCCACAGCCGCGGCACGCTGAAAAACACCGTGGGCCTTGCACGTTGCAGGTCTGCGGTGAAGGTTTCCAGGCTTTCCGCAAAGTAAAGCTGCATACCGGTGGCCAGCAGGCCGTGCTCAACCAACGCACGCTCGGCCACATGGCTCAGCGGCAAGTAACTCAGCATGCGCGCGTCGCCATCAATCGGCACCCGCTTCAGGCCCGACTGAATGCCCCAGGCAAAGGTGCCAAAACTGTGCATCACACCCTTGGGCGCGCCCGTGGTGCCGCTGGTGTACATGATGGTGCTCAGCTCGTCGGCGTCGCGCAGCGGCTTGCCCTTCAGGGGCTCGGTCCTGGCGATCAGGCTGTCCCAGCCGGGGTAGCTCTGGGCCGCATCGTCAGGGGCCAACGGCAGGCTGATGCAGGGCAAGCCTGCCGGTATGCCCGCCTTCATGCCCTTCCAGCCGTCCAGCTTGCCGACAAACAACAGCTTGGCCTCGCTGTGTTCCAAGATCTGGCGGATGGTGCCCGCTGCCAGCGTCGGGTACAGCGGCACCGACACAAAACCGGCCAGCCAGATGGCGAAGTCGGTCATCAACCAATGTGCGGTGTTTTTCGACAGCAGCGCCACCCGGTCGCCCGGCTGCAAGCCCTGGCTTTGCAGGTGGGCGGCCATGCGCCGGCTCTGGTCCATGACCTGGCGCCAGGTGTAGGTGACCACCTGCCCGCCACCCAGCGGCTGCGTGAACACCACCTTGTCGGGTGTGGTGGATTCCCAGTGATACAGACGCTGCAGCGCAAGAGCGTCTGCTGAAACGGTGGAGGCCATGATGAGCGGCCCGCGGCAAGGCGGGTTTTCGGGTTGCGCAGTGAGCTGGCGAGCCTACCCAACCCTCGCCCGGTGCAACAGGGGAGTTTCCTCAGTCGCGCGCCATCATCAAGCGCGGGCGTGTTCCTGCGCCGATTCCAGCCGCTCCAGCAGCTGGCGCAGCGCCCGCGTCACCAGCGTGACGTCCAGCCCGGCTTGCGGCGCCACCGTTTGCGCCACCGCTTCGGCGCTGGCGGGCGCGTGCATCAAGGCATGTACCAGCACCGACAGCGCCGCCACCGGCCGCTGCTCGGGCGGCAGCGGAATTTGCAGCGTCGCTTGTGCATGCACATGCACGCGCACGCTGGCCACCGCACCGGGGCCCAGGCCCCAGCCCTCGCACAAGGCCGCACCCAGCACATCGTGGCTGACACCGAAGCCGGTGTGTTCCAGCTGCGCCAGCTCGGCGTCGCAGGTGGCGGCTCGCAGCATGCTGCGATAGTGATCACTTGCATGCCTGAACAGCACCGCCTTGCCACACTCTTCAAACAAACCGGCCGAATGACCGGCCCAGGCGTCCAGCGCCAGGCGCTGCGCCAAACGCGACATCAACGCACCACGCTGCGCCGCGCGCTGCCACAGCGGGTCGAGCTCGGGCGCGGGCGGAAAGGCAGCGCGCAAACCCATCTCGAAAGTGATAGCCACCACTTCCCGCAGGCCCAGGTAAGTGACCGCCTGCTGCACACTCTGCACCCGCCCTTGCAAGCCATAAAGTGACGAGTTGACGGCCCGCATCACGGCTGACGCGAGCGCCATGTCCGATTCAATCAGGCTGGCTGCAGCCGCCAGGTTGACATCGTCAGCCGCCAGCAGCAGCGACAGCTGCAGCAGCGCCTGGGGTTGTGGCGGGATGTCGATGTCCAGCAGTCGCGGCGAGGGGTTCACGGTCATGGCGGGCAATCTTGGGCACAGGCGGGCCCGGCGCGGGCCCTGCAGCAGGGGCCTTCATGCTAGGCAGCGCGGCGCGCATGCGCGCAAGAAAAAGGGGCCTCAACAGGCCCCTCTTCGACAGCACTTTCTCGCTTCATCGGCTCTCACGGCCGCAGGGTCAGGCGGCGCTTCATGCAGGTCGTGGCCTGCGTTTTTTAGAAAAGCCGATCTCTTGTCTCCTCAACCCCCAAGCGGGCCATGGGCAAGCCCGGCACCGCGAGTGGCCGCACTGTAACCACCGCCTACACCGGGCCTATCGGGGCTTTCCCAGGCTTGGCAGCCGGGCTGCCGCCGCGTTTGCTGGCCGATGCGCAGGCCGAATGCGGCCCCGTTCTGGCCCGGCATGACGGCTTCATTCCAGCAGCCAGCCCGCTGCCCGCTCGGCGATCATCAAGGTCGGGCTGTTGGTGTTGCCGCTGGTGATGGTGGGCATCACGCTGGCGTCAGCAATCCGCAGGCCCTGAACGCCCTGCACCCGCAGCTGCGGGTCCACCACCGCACCCGCGTCGCCCGCACGCCCCATGCGGCAGGTGCCCACCGGGTGAAAGATGGTGGTGCCGATGTCGCCGGCCAGGCGCGCCAATTCCCCATCGGTCTGGAACTGCACCCCGGGCTTCACTTCACGGGGTTGGTAGCGGGCCAGTGCGGGCATCGCGGCAATCTGCCGCGTCAGGCGCAGCGATTGCGCCGCCACCAGCCGGTCTTCGGCGGTGGACAGGTAGTTCGGCTGGATCAACGGGGCGTCTTGGGGCTGCGGGCTGCGGATGTTCACCGTGCCGCGTGAGCTGGGGTTCAGGTTGCAGACGCTGGCCGTGAACGCGTTGTAGCGGTGCAGCGGCTGGCCGAAAGCGTCCAGCGACAGCGGCTGCACGTGGTACTGCAGGTTGGGCCAGCGCCGGGCCGCATCGGAGCGCGTGAAAGCCCCCAGCTGCGACGGCGCCATGCTCATCGGCCCGCTGCGCCGCAGCAGGTATTCGAGGCCGATGGCCGCTTTGCCCCACAGTGAGTTCGCCTGCGTGTTCAGCGTCTTCACGCCCTGCACCTCAAACACCGCCCGGATCTGCAGATGGTCTTGCAGGTTGGCGCCCACGCCCGGCAGGTCGTGATGCACCGGCAGGCCGTGCTGGTGCAGCAGCGCACCCGGCCCGATGCCCGACAACTGCAGCAGCTGCGGGGTGCCGATGGCGCCGGCGCACAAAACAACCTCGCAGCGCGCACGCACGCGCAGCGGCGCGCCGCCAGCGGACGGCAGCAGTTCAACGCCGGTGGCGCGCCCGCCTTCCAGCAGCACGCGCGTGGCCTGGTGGCCCGTCCACACTTGCAAGTTGGGCCGGCCTTGTGCCGGGCGCAAGAAGGCTTTGGTGGTGTTCCAGCGCACGCCGCTGCGCTGGTTGACCTCGAAGTAGCCCACGCCCTCGTTGTCGCCGCCGTTGAAATCGGCGCTGGCAGGGATGCCGGCTTCTTGCGCCGCCCCGGCAAAAGCGTCCAGCACGTCCCAGCGCAGGCGCTGGCGCTCCACCCGCCATTCACCGCCGCTGCGGTGCGGCGCGGTGCCGCCCGCGCCAGTGCCGCGCCAGTGGTCTTCGTGTTGCAGAAAAGCCGGCAGGCAGTGTTGCCAGCGCCAGCGCTCGTCGCCCGTCAAGGCCGCCCAGTGGTCGTAGTCCCGCGCCTGGCCGCGCATGTAGATCATGCCGTTGATGCTGGAGCAGCCGCCCAGCACCTTGCCACGCGGGTAACGCAGGCTGCGGCCGTTCAGGCCGGGCTCGGCTTCGGTGCTGTACAGCCAGTCGGTGCGCGGGTTGCCGATGCAGTACAGATAACCCACCGGTATGTGTATCCAGTGATAGTTGTCGCGGCCACCGGCTTCCAGCAGCAACACGCGCCGCCCGGCCTGCGCTGAAAGGCGGTTGGCCAACAGACAGCCCGCCGTGCCTGCGCCCACGATCACGAAATCAAACTCTTGGGGTTCAGGTGCAAACATGGCGCGCATTTTTCAACGTGAAAGTTGAGCGCCTGCCGACCCATGCTGGAGCCTGGGGTAAGCACGAGGGCCACAAAAACAACACTTGACGCCGCCGCGCTTTACAGGCAAAGCTTTGACCGCACCATAATCAAGGTCTGTGTCTGGTAGCCGCGCCTTCGTCTGAATGGTTCACGCGTTGGGTTGAGCTCCACATGGTTTTCAAGGTTCATTTAAAGGCTCCCCGTGGGAAACAAACTTTACGTCGGTAATCTGGCTTACTCGGTACGCGATGACACGCTGCTTCAGGCCTTCTCTCCTTTTGGCACGGTGACGTCAGCCAAAGTCATGATGGACCGCGAAACCGGTCGCTCCAAAGGCTTCGGCTTTGTGGAAATGGGCTCTGACCCTGAGGCGCAGGCCGCCATCAACGGCATGAACGGCCAGGCCATCGACGGCCGCGCTGTGGTTGTCAACGAAGCCCGCCCGCGTGAAGAGCGCCCGGGTGGCTTCGGCGGCGGCGGTGGCGGTGGCAGCCGGGGTGGTTACGGCGGTGGTGGTGGCGCCGGCGGCGGCGGTGGTGGTTACGGCGGCGGTGGCGGCGGTGCCGGCGGCGGTGGCGGAGCTCCCGGCGGCGGCGGTGGTCGCAGCCCCTATGGTGGCGGCG
>JAYUPP010000085.1:0-13309 GCA_043760045.1 Betaproteobacteria bacterium | reverse complement strand
GACGAAGTCAGGCAGCGCGTCCATGTAGCTGTGCGAATAGCGGCCGCCGTAGTCGATTTGCTGCCACTGGCGCACCATGCCCAGATAGCGGTTGTTCAGCGACACGATCTTCACCGGCGTTTTGTACTGCAAGCAGGTGGACAGCTCCTGGATGCACATCTGGATGCTGCCCTCGCCGGTGATGCAGAACACATCACTGTCGGGCTTCGCAAGCTTGATGCCCATGGCGTAAGGCAGGCCCACGCCCATCGTGCCCAGGCCGCCTGAATTGATCCAGCGGCGCGGCTCGTCAAAGCGGTAGTACTGTGCCGCCCACATCTGGTGTTGACCCACATCTGAGGTTATGTAGGTGTCGCGGTCGCGTGTCAACTGCCACAGCTTGTCCACCACCATCTGCGGCTTGATGACTTCGGTGCTGGGCTTATAAGCCAGGCAATCGCGCTTGCGCCATTCGTTGATCTGGCTCCACCAGCCCGACAGTGCAGCCGCGTCGGGCTTGACCGGGGCTTCCCTGATTTGGGCGCTCAACTCCTGCAACACGTCTTTCACGTCACCGACGATGGGGATGTCCACCTTCACGCGTTTGGAGATCGACGACGGATCGATGTCCACATGAATGATCTTGCGCTGCACCGAAGCAAAGTGTTTGGGGTTGCCAATCACCCGGTCGTCAAAACGTGCACCCACGGCCAGCAACACGTCGCAGTTCTGCATCGTCATGTTGGCTTCATAGGTGCCGTGCATGCCCAGCATGCCCAGGAACTTGGGGTCGCTGTGTGCTATCGCGCCCAGGCCCATCAGCGTGTTGGTGCACGGGAAGCCCAGCAGGTCGGCGAGCTGGCGCAATTCGGCCGAAGCGTTGCCCAGAATGACGCCGCCACCGGTGTAGATGTAGGGGCGTTTGGCCTGCAGCAGCAGCTGCACGGCTTTGCGGATTTGCCCACCGTGGCCCTTCTTCACCGGGTTGTAGGAGCGCATCTCTACCGTTTCCGGGTAAGCGAAGACCGCCGTTTTCAGCGAAACGTCCTTCGGCACATCCACCACCACCGGGCCCGGGCGGCCGGTGCGTGCGATGTGAAAGGCCTTTTTCATCGTCAAGGCCAGGTCACGCACGTCCTTGACCAGGAAGTTGTGTTTCACGATGGGGCGTGTGATGCCCACGGTGTCGCATTCCTGAAAGGCATCCAGACCGATAGCCGGTGTTGGCACCTGCCCGGTGATGATGACCATCGGGATCGAGTCCATGTAGGCCGTGGCGATGCCGGTGACGGCATTCGTGACGCCCGGGCCCGAGGTGACCAGCGCCACGCCGACGTCGCCGGTGGCACGGGCATAGCCGTCAGCGGCATGCACGGCAGCCTGTTCATGGCGCACGAGCACATGCTCGATGGTCCGCTGCTTGTACAAAGCATCGTAGATGTACAGCACCGCGCCGCCGGGGTAGCCCCAAAGGTACTTGACACCTTCGGCTTGCAGGCAGCGAACCAGTATTTCAGAGCCGTTCAGCTCTGCAGGGGGGGTGGGGGTTGGGGTGGGAGAGGATGGCGCAGCCGAGACGGCACGCAGCACTCCCGCAGCAGACATTTCCATTTCGAACCTTTGTGAATTTCTCTGACGAAAAACCATTGGTGCCCTTCCTCGCGCCCTCGTGGGGTGGACTCAGAGCCAGTGCGGTCAAAAACGCTGCCGTCCCGGTGGGGCGTGCAGCTCATGAACACGGTAGCAAGTTGGTGCAGGGCAGCATTATAGGCAGCAGTGCGGTGCTGCCAAACCCCCGGAATGCGCACTGCAGGTGCGGTGACATAATCCGCGCCGCCCGAGCCGGCCACTGACCTTCATGCTGCTGGGCAGCGCCCCGGATCACAGAAGACTTCCACATACACGGAGCGAGCGCGCTCCCCAGCAGCGTTGGCATCCGACAAAGAACTCTCCGACTTCCTCAAGAGCGTAGAAAAGCGCGCCTTCAAGCGTGCCGTGTATGCCGTCAGGAACGAAGAATCGGCGCTCGACATCGTGCAAGAAGCGATGATCAAGCTGTCAGAAAAGTACGCCGACCGCCCCGCAGCCGAGCTGCCGCTGATCTTTCAGCGCATCCTGTCCAACGCCACCATGGACTGGTTCAGGCGCGAGAAGGTGCGCAGTGTGGTGCAGAACTTCTCCGAGTTCTCGGGCGCCGACGACGACGGCGAATTTGACCTGCTCGAAGCGCTGCACGCCATCGACGGTTCACTGGGCACTGAAAGTGCTTCTGATGCGGTCTCCAGAACACAAATTTTGGGCGTCATCGAAGCCGCTGTGGGCGACCTGCCCGGCCGTCAACGAGAAGCCTTCTTGTTACGTTACTGGGAAGAATTCGACGTCGAAGAAACCGCTGCAGCGATGGGCTGCTCGCAGGGCAGTGTGAAAACACATTGCTCCCGGGCTGTGCATGCGCTGGCCAAAGCGCTGAAAGCCAAGGGAATCTCGTTATGACACCGCAAAACCCGCTGCTGAGCCAGCTGCCAGCACACCAGTTGCCGCTGCTCCACCAAGCGCTGGAAACGCGTTTTGCGGGTCGCCTTGTCAACGCCTTGACCGAGTCCAGCGCGGCGCTGCCCCATGCGGTGCAAGAACGCCTGCGCGTGGCGCGCGACCAGGCTCTGAACCGTGCACGCGCGGCGCGGCGGACGCAGGTGGCCGGGTCAGTTTCCAGTTCAGTTTCCAGTTCAGGCGGCGGCATCGCCATCTTGCGCGGTGGCGCCGGGCCCGGCTTCGGCCTGCCCGAATGGCTGTCTGCGCTGATGCCGTTGGTGGTGCTGGTGGTGGGGCTGTTATTGATCAGCCAGCTGAATGTGCGCGAGCAAATTCAAGTGGCCGCCGACATCGACACCCAGCTGCTGGGTGACGACCTGCCGCCAGCGGCTTATGCCGACCCTGGTTTTGTGCACTACCTGCGCCGGGGCCCCGCGCCGTGACCGGTGGCCGCTGGATGCGGGGTGTTGCCGGCTTGTTGCAGACTGGCGTGCTGCTGGCTGTCGCAGCTGCTTTTTCAGCGGCCTTGGCCGCTGACCGCACCGCCCAGGCCATTGCCGAGGTTCGGCCCGTCACCGCCAGTATCAGCAGCACCGCGTGGTCGGCACTCAGCGCGGCTCAGCAGCTGGCGTTGGCGCCGCTGCAAAAAGAGTGGGCATCAATCGACGGCGTGCGGCAGCAAAAATGGCTGGAGCTGACAGCCCGATTTCCCACCATGCCCGCCGACGAGCGCAGCCGCATTCAGCAGCGCATGGCGCAGTGGGCCAGCCTCACGCCGGCCAAGCGCAACCAGGTGCGGCTGCAGTTTCTGGAAGCCAAGCAGCTGCCGGCCGAGCAGCGGCAAGCACGCTGGCAGGAATACCAGGCGCTCAGCGTCGACGAAAAGCAGGCCTGGGCCCGGCAAGCGCGGCAGCCGGCCGCTGCGGCGTCGGCCGCCGAACGTGCCCCGGCCCGCGCGGTGGCCAGGGCTAACGACAAAAGCGATGGCAAATCCGACGTGAAATCCGGTCAGGGCAAGGAAAACCTGGTGCAGGCGCCGTCGCCGGCCACCACCCGTTCTATCGCAGCCACCACCTTGCAAGCCAAACCCGGGGCCACCACCAGACCGCTGAACACTCCTGCCGCGCCCCCTGCACACCACCAACCCGGCTTGCCCAAGATCGTGGCCACCGAGGGTTTTGTTGACCCCGCCACCCTGCTGCCCAAACGCGGCCCACAAGGTGCTGCCGTGCGTTCGGCATTGACCAGTCCGCCCGCCGCAAAACCGTGACGGGTGGGGTTGAAGGCGGCAGCGGCGACGCACCGGCAACGCCGCCCAGCATCCAGCGCCGCCTGCTCTGCCTGCTGTACGAAGGCGTGTTGTTGTTTGGTGTGGTCATGCTCGCGGGTCTGTTGTATGGCCTGGTGACGCAACAGAAACATGCGCTGGTGGGGTCAACAGGCCTGAAGGTTTTTCTGTTTGCCGTGCTCGGCGCCTACTTCATCTATTTCTGGTCACGCTCGGGTCAGACGCTGGCGATGCTGACCTGGCGCATCAAGCTGCTCGGGCCCGACGACGCCCTGGTTTCCGTGGGCCGGGCCCTGGTGCGCTATGTGCTGTGCTGGCTGTGGTTTTTGCCCGCACTCGCGCTGGCCTATTTTTCAGGTCTCAAGGGTGGCGGCCCGACGATTGCCGTGGTCAGCGCCGGTGTGCTGGCTTACGCAGCGCTTGCCAGGCTTCGACCCGACCGCCAGTTCTGGCACGATGTGATTTGCCAGACGCGACTGATATCCTGCGCCGCCCCGCTCAAGGAAGAAAAAAAATGACTGCCCCTGCCTTCAGCGTGTGTGTGTATTGCGGCTCGCGCCACGGCGGGCGCGCCAGCTACACGGCCGCAGCGCAAGCGCTGGGCGCGGCCATCGGCGCACGCGGCTGGCAGCTCGTGTATGGCGGCGGCAAAGTGGGCTTGATGGGCGTGGTGGCCGATGCCACGCTGGCCGCAGGTGGCCGCGTGGTGGGTGTCATTCCCGACACGCTGCAGCGCGCCGAGGTGGGCCACAACGGCCTGCACGAACTGCACGTGGTGCCAACCATGCATGTGCGCAAGCAAATGATGGCCGAACGTGCGCAAGCCTTCATTGCCCTGCCCGGCGGCATCGGCACGCTGGAGGAGTTGTACGAGGTGTGGACCTGGCGCCAGCTGGGGTTTCACGACCAGCCGATAGGCCTTTTGAACGTGGACGGTTACTACGACCACCTGCTGCAGTTCATGCGGCGCAGCGAGCAAGAAGGTTTTGTGTCAGCCGCCACGCTGGCGATGGTGCAGGTGCATGATGACCCGCAGCTGCTGCTGATGAACTTGTCGCGTCAAGCCGGGCAGTCGCCCGGCGATGACAACTACTCGAAAGTGTGAAGGCGCAGGCTCACGGCGGTGCTATTGGCTTTGCGACCTGTGAGGCCGCGGCGAAGGTTGCGCCCGCCGCTGCGGGTTAAACCGCAGCTTCGTCAGTCTCGCCAGTGCGGATGCGCACCACCTGCTCCACCGAGGTGATGAAGATCTTGCCGTCGCCAATCTTGCCGGTTTTGGCCGCTTTGACGATGGCCTCAACACAGCGGTCGACATCGCTGTCTTTGACCACCACCTCCACCTTCACCTTGGGCAGGAAGTCGACCACGTATTCGGCGCCACGGTACAGCTCGGTGTGGCCTTTCTGGCGACCAAAGCCTTTGACCTCGGTCACCGTCAGACCCGAAACGCCGACCTCGCCCAGCGCCTCGCGCACCTCTTCCAGCTTGAAGGGCTTGATGACGGCGGTGATCTGTTTCATGGCGGGGCTCCTGGAAAACGGGCTGAATCGGAAGACGGCAGGTTCGGCACTGGCGCAGATTTAAGCACGGAACTTGGACGTGATGGGGTAGCGCCAGTCGCGTCCAAAAGCGCGGTGCGTGATGCGAATACCCACCGGCGCCTGGCGGCGCTTGTATTCGTTCAACTTGATCAAGCGCGTGACCCGTTCCACGTCGGCACGCGGGTAGCCGGCGCTGATGATCTCTTCAGCGCCCTGGTCTTCTTCCATGTAGCGCGCCAGGATGGCGTCCAGCACTTCATAAGGCGGCAGGCTGTCCTGGTCGGTCTGGTCAGGGCGCAATTCAGCTGAAGGCGGACGGGTGATGATGCGTTCGGGTATCACCGGCCCGACGGTGCCATCAGCCCTTGTCGTGGGTTGGCGGTTTTTCCACTCGGCCAGCCTGTAAACCAAAGTTTTTGCCACGTCTTTGATGACCGCAAAACCGCCCGCCATGTCGCCATACAGCGTGCAATAACCGGTGGCCATTTCGCTTTTATTGCCGGTGGTCAGCACGATGCCGCCGGTCTTGTTGGACAAAGCCATCAGCAGCGTGCCGCGGATGCGCGCTTGCAGGTTTTCCTCGGTGGTGTCTTCGGCCCTGCCAGCAAACTGCTCGGCCAGGCTCAGCTTGAAGGCGTCGAACATCGGCGCGATGGCAATTTCGTCGTAGCGCACGCCCAGGCGCTGGGCCATGTCGCGGGCGTCGATCCAGGAGATGTCGGCGGTGTAGGGCGAAGGCATCATCACCGTGCGCACGCGGTCTGCACCCAGCGCGTCCACAGCCAGCGCCAGCACCAGCGCCGAATCGATGCCACCCGACAAGCCGATGATGGCGCCCGGAAAGCCGTTTTTCCCCAGGTAGTCGCGCACGCCCACCACCAGCGCCTGCCAGGCCTGGGCTTCCCGTTCAGGCTCGGCGGCGATGGTGCCGCTGGGCGTGCCGTCAGCGGCCAGATCCACCATCAACAGGTCTTCTGCAAAAGAAGCGGCACGGGCCTGCAGGCAGCCCTGCGCATCAACCGCAAATGAGGCGCCATCAAACACCACTTCGTCCTGCCCGCCCACCAGGTGCGCATACAGCACCGGGCAGCCCGTGGCGCGCGCGCGCTCTGCCATGCGGTCTTCGCGTTCGCCGGCTTTGTCCAGGTGAAAGGGCGAAGCGTTCAGCACACACAAGACCTGCGCGCCAGCGGCGCAGGCTGCTGCAGCGGGCTCTTCAAACCAGGCGTCTTCACACACCAACAAGCCCAGCTTCAGGCCCGCCACTTCAAACACCAGCGGCGGCAGACCGGCGTCGCGGCCCGACGCGAAATAGCGCCGTTCATCAAAGACCTGATAGTTGGGCAATTCACGTTTGCAGTAGGTGGCCTGCACCTGCCCGCCCACCAGTACTGACGCGGCATTGAAGCGCCGGGGCACTGCAAGCGACTTCGACCTAACATCGACCACGCCCGCCATCTGCTGCGGGTGCCCCACCACCACATGCAAGCCCACGCAGTCGGCGAGCGCCAGCGCCAAAGCCGCCAATTGATCATCACAAGCACGCAAAAAAGCGGGCCGCAGCAGCAGGTCTTCGGGCGGGTAACCGGTGAGGGCCAATTCGGGCGCGATGAGCACCTGAGCCCCCTGCGCATGGGCCAGCCGCGCGGCGTGGCTGATCAAACCGGCGTTGCCCGCGAGGTCGCCCACCGTTGCGTTGATCTGCGCCAGAGCCACTTTCAACATGCTGTTTCCCGATGACACGAACCTTGCCGCAGACCGAACAATTCACTGAAAAAGATTATGTCATCCGGGTTGTACAAGACCCTGCCGACGTCAGCGCTGCGGCCTGGAATGAACTGCTGGCCGAGCAGGCCGAGCCCACCCCCTTCATGCGCCATGAATATCTGCTGGCGCTGCACACATCAGGCAGCGCGGTGCCCGAAACGGGGTGGACGCCGCTGTTCCTGCTGATCGAGTCAGAAGGCGCGTTGCAGGCCGCCTGTGCGCTTTACCTGAAGGCCCATTCCTACGGCGAATATGTGTTTGATTGGGCCTGGGCCGACGCCTACCGCCGCCACGGCTTGCACTACTACCCCAAGCTGCTGGGTGCCGTGCCTTTCACACCCGTGCCGGGCACCCGGTTGCTGGCGCGCAGCGCGCACTGGCGCAGCAGCCTGGTGCAGGCGCTGGGTGCGTTGGCGCAGCAGCAGAAGTGGTCGTCAGCGCACTTGCTGTTTGTGGATGAAGCCGACCGCCAGGCGCTGGCCGATGCCGGCTGGATGCTGCGCGAAGGTGTGCAGTTTCATTGGCAGCAGGACGAAGCACATCCGGTGGTCGATTTCAAAGACCTGCTGGCCCGGCTGCAGCGCGACAAGCGCAAGAAGATCCAGCAGGAACAGCGCCGTGTCGTGGACCAGGGTGTGCATTTCACGGCGCACGAAGGCGCTGCCATCACAGAAACGCTGTGGGACTTTTTCTACCACTGCTACACACTCACCTACCGTGCCCACCACAGCACACCCTACTTGAGCCGTGACTTCTTTTTGCGCATGGCACGCACCATGGCCGAACACTGGGTGATGTTTGTGGCGCGCCGGGGCACGGGCCCACAAGCCGAGCCGGTGGCCGTGTCATTGATAGCGGTGGACAGCAGCAGCCACGCTGCCTGGGGCCGCTACTGGGGCTGCATTGAGCCCCTGCCCTGTGTGCACTTCGACGCCTGTTACTACCAGCCGCTGGCCTGGTGCATCGCCAACGGCTACACGCGTTTTGAAGGCGGCGCGCAGGGTGAGCACAAGATGGCGCGGGGCCTGCTGCCTGTGGCCACCCATTCGGCGCACTGGCTGCGCGACACGCGTTTTGCCGCTGCGGTGGCTGACTTTCTGGCGGCTGAAGGTCAGGGCATTGAGCAGTATGTGGATGAGCTGCGGGAACGCAATCCGTTCAAGGGTGCGGCGCAAGTTGACCCTCGCTCTGGCCCCCTACCTGGAAGGGATGGCGAGTAAAGCGGCCTACTTCTGCTTGTTAGCCGCGTAAAGCGCAATGCCGTTGACCACTTCAGCACGCGCAGCATCGGGCCCTTCCCAGCCCAGCACTTTCACCCACTTGCCCTCTTCCAGGTCTTTGTAGTGTTCAAAGAAGTGCTGGATGGTCTTCAGCCGCAGCGGGTTCAGGTCTTTGGGTTCTTTCCACTGCGTGTAGATCGACAAGATTTTGTCGATGGGCACGGCCAGCAGTTTGTTGTCGCCACCGGCTTCGTCGTCCATGCGCAGCATGCCCAGCGGCCGGCACTTCACCACCACACCGGGTATCAGCGGCACCGGCGTCACCACCAGCACGTCCACCGGGTCGCCGTCGTCGGCCAGCGTGTTCGGTATGTAGCCATAGTTGCACGGGTAGTGCATGGCCGTGCTCATGAACCGGTCCACGAAAATCGCGCCCGTTTCGTGGTCGACCTCGTATTTGATCGGGTCGGCGTTCATCGGAATTTCGATGATGACGTTGAATTCTTCGGGCGCGTTGGCGCCCGGGGTGACGTTGTGCAGGCTCATGGGGTGTCTCGCTTGAAGTCGGCCCAACTCGGGATGTTGGCCATTCTAGTTTTGCAGCTTGCCCGTCCCTGACGCCGCCGCCCCTGGGCAGCGAAACACTGCTGGCAAACCCCGGAAAAGCCGTCACGAACCATCGGGTAGCATCGCCCCGCGCTGCAAGTGGCTACTGACAAGCCCCTGCCTCGGGCACCCGCCCAGCGTTTTTACGTCGTGCGCACCCGCCCAGGTTCAGCGGCACCAACACCAAAAGTCCCCAAGAGGAAGGAGCACCCCCCATGTCCACCACGATGGCGCTTTACACAGCGCTGGCCTGCGGTTTGGCCGCAGTCATTTACGGCGTTGTGCAACGCAGCTGGATCCTGAGCCAGGACGCCGGCAATGCACGCATGCAAGAAATTGCGGGCGCCATACAACAAGGCGCCGCAGCTTATCTGGCACGCCAATACAAAACCATCGCCATCGTGGGCGTGGTGCTGGCGGTGCTGATCTTCATCTTCCTGGACGCCAAAACCGCCTTCGGTTTTGTGCTCGGCGCGGTGCTTTCAGGGGCTTGTGGTTTCATCGGCATGAACGTGTCGGTGCGCGCCAACGTGCGCACCGCGCAAGCCGCCACCAAAGGCATCGGCCCGGCGCTGGATGTGGCCTTCAAGGGCGGCGCCATCACCGGCATGTTGGTGGTGGGCCTGGGCCTCTTGGGCGTGGGCGCGTTTTTCCTCTTCATCGGCGGCATGGAAAAACCCGATGCGGCGACGTTGAAGCCGCTGCTGGGGCTGGCCTTCGGCTCGTCGCTCATCTCCATCTTCGCCCGCCTGGGCGGCGGCATCTTCACCAAGGGCGCTGACGTCGGTGCCGACCTGGTGGGCAAGGTCGAAGCTGGCATCCCCGAAGACGACCCGCGCAACCCGGCCGTGATTGCCGACAACGTGGGCGACAACGTGGGTGACTGCGCCGGCATGGCCGCCGACCTGTTCGAGACCTACGCCGTGACGCTGATTGCCACCATGGCACTCGGCGCGCTGCTGGTGGTGTCGGCGCCCGGCGCGGCGGTGGTCTACCCGCTGCTGCTGGGCGGTGTGTCGATCATCGCTTCCATCATCGGCTGCGCTTTTGTGAAGGCCAGCCCGGGCATGAAAAACGTCATGCCGGCGCTTTACAAGGGTCTGGCAATTGCCGGTGTCTTGTCGCTGATCGCTTTTTACTTCGTCAGCACGATGATGTTTCCTGAACCGCTGAGGCTGAAGGGTGACGTCAGCGTCAGCGGCATGGCGCTTTGGGCATCTTGCGCCGTGGGCCTGGTGTTGACGGCCGCACTGGTGTGGATCACCGAGTTCTACACCGGCACGCAATACAAACCCGTGCAGCACATTGCACAGGCTTCAACCACTGGCCACGGCACCAACATCATTGCCGGCCTGGGTGTTTCGATGCGCTCCACCGCCTGGCCGGTGCTGTTTGTCTGCGCCGCCATCCTGTGTTCTTACTCGCTGGCCGGCCTGTACGGCATCGCCATCGCCGCCACCGCCATGCTCAGCATGGCCGGCATCGTGGTGGCGCTGGACGCTTACGGCCCCATCACCGACAACGCCGGCGGCATTGCCGAGATGGCCGAGCTGCCGAAGAGCGTGCGCGACGTCACCGACCCGCTGGACGCCGTGGGCAACACCACCAAGGCCGTCACCAAGGGCTACGCCATCGGCTCGGCTGGGTTGGCGGCGCTGGTGCTGTTTGCCGACTACACCCATTCGCTGGAAGGCCGCGGCATGAGTGTGTCGTTCGACTTGAGTGACCCGAAAGTCATCGTCGGCCTGTTCATCGGCGGCCTCATTCCTTACCTGTTCGGCGCCATGGCGATGGAGGCCGTGGGCCGCGCAGCCGGTTCAGTGGTGGTGGAAGTGCGCCGCCAGTTTGCAGACGGCCTGATCATGGCCGGCAAGCGCAAGCCCGACTACAGCGCCGCCGTGGACATGCTCACCACCGCAGCCATCAAAGAAATGATCGTGCCTTCATTGCTGCCGGTGGTGGTGCCGGTGGTGGTGGGCCTGACGCTGGGTGCTGCGGCGCTGGGCGGCCTGCTGATGGGCACCATCGTGACGGGCCTCTTTGTGGCCATCTCGATGTGCACCGGCGGCGGCGCCTGGGACAACGCGAAGAAATACATTGAAGACGGCCACCACGGCGGCAAGGGCAGCGAAGCGCACAAAGCCGCCGTGACGGGCGACACCGTGGGCGACCCCTACAAAGACACCGCCGGCCCGGCCGTCAACCCGCTGATCAAGATCATCAACATCGTGGCACTGCTCATCGTGCCGCTGCTGCCCGGGGTGACGAAAGCGCCCGTGGCGGCTGCTGTTGCGCCTGCTGTGGTTGCTGCACCCGCACCCGCACCTGCGGCTGCACCCGCACCGCTTGCAGCAGCGCCCGTGCCCAGCCCTGAAGGCGCCTACATCAAGACCGAAAACGGTGTCGTGAAGTTCTACTTTGCCTCGGGCAAAACCAACGTCGCCGAAGGTGCAGCAGCTGCACTGCTGGAAGTGGTGGCCGGTGTGGGCACGGGCAAAAAGGCCGTGCTCAGCGGCTACACCGACGCCACCGGCGACCCGGCTAAAAACGCCGAGCTGGCCAAGCAGCGCGCCTTCGCGGTGCGTGATGTGCTGAAAGCCGCCGGCGTGGCCGAAGACAAGATCGAGCTGCTGAAGCCTGAGACGCTGACCGGCAGCGGCAACATGGCCGAAGCCCGCCGTGTGGAAGTGAAGCTGCAGTAACCGGCCGCATGGGGCAGGCTGCGTTTTTTTGCTGCATTCAACCGCAGCGCAGCACCTGCCCCGGGCGCGCGTCGTTGCGCACGCCGCCTTGCACCACAAATTCACCATTGACCCACACATGCACACAACCGGCCGGGTGCACACGCGGCTCGGTGGCGCTGGCCCGGTCTTGTACCTGTGCGCTGTCAAAGACCACCCGGTCGGCCTTCGCGGCCAAGCCCAGCCGCGCAGCCGGCCGGCCGGTGATGCGGTGCACGGCTTCAGGCAGCGTCAGCACCGCCCGTTCGCGCGCGCAAGCACCCAGCAGCCGCGCCGTCCAGCCGTAACCCGACAGCGAGCCGATCACATCGGCCAACGGCCCGCGCCGCGACACCGACAAGGTGTCTGACATCACGCTGCGGCGCCGGTCGCGCAGGCACAGGCAAATGTCGGCGTCTTCAAAGTTTCTGGCCGTCCACAGCGGTTGGGCCAGGCCCTCGCCTTCGGCCAGCAGCAGGTCCAACCCGGCATCAAAGGGCGCAACACCCCACTGCTGGCCGATTTGCACGAAGTTCAGGCCCACCAGTTCCGGGTGCACCAGCGAACGCAGCAGCACGATGCGCTGCCAGTGGCCTGCCGGCACCAACTGCAAGATCGGTTGCGGGTTGTGTTTCATGCGTTCACGCGTTGCCGCGTCACGCAGGCGCGCCAGCGTGGCTGCGGTGCCGCCAGCGCGCGCCCAGGCCGGCAGGCACGACACCACCACCGTGTGGCTCCATTCGTGCGGAATGACGTCGAAAGCGGCATCCACGCCATCGGCCGCGGCCAGCTGTTCAAGCGCACGCGCCATGGCCCGCGGCGGCGCGCCCAAATTGGGCTGGATGTGCGATATCTGCAAGCGCACACCCCCCTGCCGCGCACTGCGTATGGCTTCGGCAAAACCGCGTTCGCAGTCCACGTCGCGGTTGCGCACATGGGTGGCTTAGATGCGTCGGCGGTGGCCCGTCAACGCCGCCAGAGCCTCAATCTCATGCGCCGGTGCTTCGTTACCGGGCCAGTATTCAAGCCCGGTGGAAAGCCCATAAGCACCGGCATCAAAAGCTTCTTCGGTGAACTGCCGCAGCGCTGGCAAACCACCACTGCCGGCAGCGCGCACCAGTGCGCCGTGGCCCACCAGCGCGGCCACGTTGACGGCCGGCCGGGCCGCTTCCAGCTGCTGCAGATATTCAGCAAAGGTGCGCCAGTTCAGCGCCACACCGGTGTCCACATGGCCGAGCATCTGGCTGGCATCGGGCGGGCTTCCAAGTGGCGCGGCGCTGAAGCCGCACTGTCCCACCACTTCTGTGGTTATGCCCTGGCACAACGCGCTGTCGGCGCGGCCGTCCACCAGCAGCGTGAAGTCGGAATGGGTGTGGATGTCGATGAAACCCGGCGCCATGGTCAGGCCGGTGGCGTTGATGACGGTGCGCGCCGCAGCAGCAGCCAGCACGCCGATGGCGGCCACGTGGTCGCCCAGCAAGCCCACATCGGCACAGCGCGCGGGCGCGCCGGTGCCGTCAATGATTTCGCCGCCCCGGATCAACACGTCAAAGCTCATGGCGCGCCCTGCCTCACGGCGCGGCGCCCGCCGCGCACGCCCGTCAGTGCCTGCACAGCGCGGGCAATCAGTTGCACGCCGGCGTCGATGCGCCCGGG
>JAYUPP010000084.1:0-4826 GCA_043760045.1 Betaproteobacteria bacterium | reverse complement strand
GAAAACCGTCAACGTGAAATTCCTGCACCCAGTGGCGCAGGCTGTCCAGCACCATCTGCAGCACGCGCGGCTGGCGCAGGTCCAGCGCATTGCCGCAGCCACTGTGGTTCAGGTGCTGGCCGTGTTCGTCCAGCCGGTACCAGCCGGCGTTGTCAAAACCGCGCCAGCTCAAGCTGGGGCCGCGTGCGTCGCCTTCGGGGGTGTGGTTGTAGACAACATCCAGCAGCACCTCAATGCCCGCGCGGTGCAAGCACTGCACCATGGCCTTGAACTCGGTGCGCGGCTGCGCGCTGGCAGCGAGGCGCGGGTCGGGGCAGAAAAACCCGAGCGTGTTGTAGCCCCAGTAGTTGACCATCGCCTGCGCAGCCAGGTGCTTCTCATCCAGCACCTGCTGCACCGGCAGCAGGCTGACCGCAGTGACGCTCAGCCGTTGCAGGTGAGCTATTGCAGCGTCACTGGCCATGCCGGCATAACTTCCTTGTTGACTGGTCTGCACACCCGGCATGCGGCGTGTGAAACCGCGCACATGCACTTCATAAAGCACGCTGTCCACCAGCGGCGTGCGCGGCGGCTGGTCGCCCTGCCAGTCAAAGGGTGCGTCGGCCACCGCGCGCGCCTTGAACGCGCCGGCGGCGTTGTCGCGCGGGTCCATGTGCTGGGGGTGTTCTGCATCCGCGCCCAGGTGCGGCCCTTGCCAGCTGAAGCCGCCAATGGGGCTGACGATCTCGCGCGCCCAGGGGTCGAGCAGCAGCTTGTGCGGGTTGAAGCGGTGGCCCCGGTCGGGCCGCCAGGGGCCGTGCACACGGTAGCCGTAGACGAGGCCCGGCTGCGCGGCGGGCAACCAGCCGTGCCAGACATCGCCGGTGCGTGCGGGCAGCGGCGCGCGTGCGAGTTCCTGGCCACCGTTTTCATCGAACAAACACAGCTCCACCAGCGTGGCGTGGGCTGAAAAAACGCAGAAGTTGACACCGCGCCCGTCGCACGACGCGCCCATCGGCCACGGCGCGCCGGTTTGCAGGGCGGGGCGCGGCGGCAGCGCCGGTTTCCAACCTGCCGCCGCTTGGCCCATGGCCGGGCCCAGTCCGCTGTTCAAGCGGTCCATGACCAGAACACGGTGGCCAGCGGCGGCAGGTCCACCACGATGGACTGGTCGCGGCCGTGTGATGGCACGGCTTCGCTGTGCGCTGCGCCCAGCGGCGTGCCCACGTTGCTGCCGCCGTAGTGCGAAGCATCGGTGTTCAAGCGCTCTAGCCAGGCGCCTGCGCAGGGCACGCCCACGCGCAGGCCGTGGTGCACCACGGGCGCGAAGTTGCACAGCACCAGCACCAGCTCGCCAGCGCTGCCTTTGCGTACAAAAGAAAGCACGCTGCGCGCGCTGTCCTGGTGCTCGATCCACTCGAAACCTTCGGGCCCGAAGTCTTGTGTGTAGAGGGCCGGGCTCTGGGTGTACAGGCGGTTCAGGTCGCGCACCAGGTGCTGCACACCTTGGTGATTAGGATCAAGCAACAGGTGCCAGTCCAGACTTTGTTCGTGGTTCCATTCAGCGGCTTGCGCAAATTCGCAGCCCATGAACAGCAGCTTTTTGCCCGGGTGCGCCCACATGAAGCCGAGGTAAGCACGCAGGTTGGCAAAACGCTGCCACTTGTCACCCGGCATTTTGGCCAGCAAGCTGCCCTTGCCGTGCACCACTTCGTCGTGCGAAATGGGCAGGCAGAAGTTTTCAGTGAACGCGTAGACCATGCCAAAAGTCAGCTCACCGTGGTGGTAAGGCCGGTGGATGGGGTCGCGTGCCATGTAGGCCAGCGTGTCGTGCATCCAGCCCATGTTCCATTTGAAGTGGAAACCCAGGCCGCCGGCATAGGTGGGCCTGCTGACGCCCGGGAACGCGGTGCTTTCTTCGGCCAGGGTGATGGCTTGCGGTCTTTGGTCGCCCACCACTTCATTGGTGCGTTTCAGCAGCGCAATGGCTTCCAGGTTTTCGCGCCCGCCCTGTGCGTTGGGTATCCATTCGCCAGCCTTGCGGCTGTAGTCGCGGTAAAGCATGCTGGCCACGGCGTCCACACGCAGGCCATCAATGTTGTAACGCTCCAGCCAGTAAAGCGCGTTGCCGACGAGGAAGTTGCGCACTTCGGTGCGGCCGAAGTTGTAGATCAGCGTGTTCCAGTCGTTGTGGAAACCCTCGCGGCGGTCGGCGTATTCATACAGGTGCGTGCCGTCAAACTGCGCCAGGCCATGGGCGTCGGTGGGGAAATGTGCTGGCACCCAGTCCAGCAGCACGCCAATGCCGGCGGCATGCGCGCGGCTTACCAGGCGCCCCAGGCCCGCGGGTTCGCCAAACCGCGCGGTGGGCGCAAAGAGGCCGAGTGTCTGATAACCCCAGGAACCGTCGAAGGGGTGCTCGCTCACCGGCATCAGCTCGATGTGCGTGAAACCCATGTCGTGCACATAACTCACCAGTTGGTCGGCCAGTTCATCCCAGGTCAACCAGCGCTGGCCACCCGGTGCTGACGGGTCAGCGACACGGCGCCAGCTGGCCAGGTGTACTTCGTAGATGCTGATCGGCGCGCTCAAGGCATTCGCGACCTGGCGCGCAGGCGAGGGCGGCACCGCCGGCGGCATCGCAGCCACGATGCTGGCCGTGGCCGGGCGCAGCTCGGCCTGGCGTGCAAAGGGGTCGGCTTTCAGTGGCAGCAGTTGGCCGTGGGGGCCAATCAGCTCAAACTTGTAGCGTTCGCCTACGGCCACACCCGGCACAAACAGTTCCCACACACCACATTCGCGGCGCAGGCGCATCGGGTGGCGGCGCCCGTCCCAGCCGTTGAAGCTGCCCACCACGCTGACGCGCTGCGCGTTCGGCGCCCAGACGGCAAAGCTGGTGCCGGCCACACCTTCAAACACACGCGGTGTGGCGCCCAGCATTTCGTAAGGCCGCAGGTGTGAACCTTCGGCCAGCAGCCACACGTCCAGCTCGCCCAGCACCGGGCCGAAGCGGTAGGTGTCTTCCATCAGCGTGGTGTGGCCGTCGGCCCAGATGACCTGCAGCTGGTAGTCCCCCTGGGGCGGCACGGCGCCGTCAAACACACCATCGTCATGACGGCGCTGCAGCGGCCAGTGTTGGAGCGAAGCAGATGCACCTGCCGAAAAAACGGCCGACACGGCGCGGGCGCCCGGCAAGAACACCGCGAGTTCGGCGCCGCCATCGGGCAGTGCACGGCGGCCCAGCACCGCAAAGGGGTCGCCGTGGCGGCCGACGCGCAGCGCGTGAACGTCGGCTGCGCTCAGCACCTGCGGGTCGCCGCGTATTGCGTCAAATGAGCCGGGGCGCTGTGCATACGGTTGGGCACCCGGCGGCTCAGGGCTTGGGCCGCAGTCCCCACACCTGCGTCGCGTATTCGCGAATGGTGCGGTCTGAAGAGAAGTAACCCATTGCCGACACGTTGATGATGGCCTTCGTTGCCCAAGCCTCGGGGTTGCGATACAGCGTGTCCACCCGCACCTGCGCGGCCACATAACTGTC
Organism: Betaproteobacteria bacterium; assembly: GCA_043760045.1. GTDB lineage: Bacteria > Pseudomonadota > Gammaproteobacteria > Burkholderiales > Burkholderiaceae_C > Rubrivivax. The sequence goes on along the minus strand of JAYUPP010000084.1, from coordinate 1,309 downwards.
AAAGTCAGCCAACAGCAGGTAATGGTCACCGCCCCAGAGCAGGCCGTCCACCAGCGCCCGGTAGCGCCCGGGTTCTTGCGGGCTGAAGGCGCCGCCGGCCACGGCGTCCAGCACCGCTTTCAGCTGCAGGTTGTTTTCGTACACGCGCAAGGGCCGATAACCGGCGGCGCGCTGGGTTGCCACTTCAGCCGTGGACAGGCCAAAAATGAAGATGTTGTCGTCGCCCACCTGCTGGCGAATTTCAACGTTGGCGCCGTCGTCAGTGCCGATGGTGAGCGCGCCGTTCAGCGACAGCTTCATGTTGCCGGTGCCGCTGGCCTCGGTGCCGGCGGTTGAAATCTGTTCCGACAAATCAGCACCCGGCATGATGACTTCGGCCACCGAGACGCCGTAGTTCGGCACAAACACCAGCTTCAGCCGGCCTTTGACGCGGGCGTCGTTGTTGATGACCTGGCCCACGTCGTGAATCAGTCGAATGATGTCTTTGGCCGCCACGTAACTGGAAGCCGCCTTGCCGGCAAAGATGACGGTGCGCGGCACCCAGGCACCCGCAGCCACGCCCGCCGGGTCGGCCAGCATGGCCTGGTAACGCGCCACCACCTGCAGCACATTCAGCAATTGGCGCTTGTATTCATGGATGCGCTTGACCTGCACGTCAAAGAGGCTGGCCGCGTCCACCACCACGCCGGTGCTGGCGTGGATGTGTTCGGCCAGGCGCACTTTGTTGCCGTGTTTGACGGCCATGAAAGCAGACCGGAAGCTGCTGCGTTCGCTGTGCGGCGCCAGGCGCTGCAGCTGCTGCAGGTCCAGGCGCCAGCTGCTGCCTATGGTGCTGTCCAGGAGCGAAGCAAAACTCGGGTTGGCCTGCGCCAGCCAGCGGCGCGGTGTCACGCCGTTGGTCATGTTGGTAAACCGCTCGGGCCACAGGCTGGCGAAGTCGGCGAAGATGGTTTGTGTGATCAATTCCGAATGCAGCGCCGACACGCCGTTGATCTTGTGGCTGCCCACCACACTCAAGTTAGCCATGCGCACGCGGCGTTCACTGCCAAAGCCAGCGCCCTCGTCGATGAGCGACAGGCGGCGCAGGAATTCATCGTCGCCGGGCCGATGGGCCGCAGCCTCGGCCAGAAACTCTGCGTTGATGCGGAAGATGATTTCCAGGTGGCGCGGCAGCACCTGCTGCAGCAGCGCCACCGGCCAGGTCTCCAGCGCCTCGGGCATGATGGTGTGGTTGGTGTAGCTGAACACCTTTTTCGTCACCGCCCAGGCCGCTGTCCAGCCGAAGCCTTCTTCGTCCACCAGCACCCGC
>JAYUPP010000083.1:0-4836 GCA_043760045.1 Betaproteobacteria bacterium | reverse complement strand
TGGCTGCGACTGCGACTGCGACTGCGACTGCGGTTGCGGTTGCGGTTGCGGGTACGGGTACGGCTGTGCGTTCGAGTGCGGCTGTGCGTGCGGTTGCGATGCGGGTTGCAGTGCCGTTTTCGGTCGCAGGTGGGTGGGGTTTGGCAGATCGCGCCAAGCGTTTGTCTGCACGGCGGCGGCGGCCGCCACGGCGGCCGCCAGCGGCGGCAGCGGCTCTTGCACCGGCACGGTGACGCGGGCGCGCTCGGGCCTGTGGTCGGCCACCGGCAGCACGCGGTGCACCTGCTCGGTGCCCAGGCGCGCGCACAGCCGTTCCAGCAACCGCAGCAGGCCTTCGGCGCGGCTGCTGGTGGTGGGAAAGAGTTCACCGTTGGGCGCCGGTGCGGCCACCAGGTGGCGGCACAGCAGCTGCAGTTCCAGGGTGGGCGCGGCCAGCGTGCAATGGGCCAGGCGTTCACGCAGCAGCAACTGCAGGTGCGCCGGGTCGAGTGCGGGTTCGGCCAGCGGCACGTGCAGCTCGGTGGCGGCGGGCGTTTCACCCCGGTCCTGGCTGCGCTGGCGTTCGTGCAGCATGCGCAGCGTGAAGCCACCCACCCGCGCCTGGCGCGCCTGCGCCCAGACCACCAGACGCGCCAGCAGCACGGCAGCGCCGTGCAGCACCTGGTCGCTGTTTTCGGCGCGCGCAAACAGTTCCAGGCGGCTTTCGAAAACGGGTGGCGGCAGCAGCCAGTGGCGGGGGTCGGCCTGCTGGCCCAGCGCACGGTCCAGCTCGTCCAGCACGTCTTGCCCAAAACGGCGGGCCACCCCGGCACGCGGCAGCGCCTGCAGCTCGGCCACGGTGTGCAGGCCCATCGCCAGCAGCGTGCCGGCATGCGGGCGGCAGGCATCCAGCAGGGCCAGCGGCGCGCGGCCCAGCAAGGCCTGCAGCGCGGCCAGATCGGTGGCGTGGTGGCCCAGCACCCAACGCGCCGGGCTGGGGGGGGTGAGCACCCAGCGCGCGGCGCTGGGGGGGGTGGCCGGGCCCGCGACACCCGGGTCGGCGCCGGGTGCAGCCACCAGAGAAACAGTCTCGGGGGCAACTGCAGGTGAAACATCCACCCCTGCAGGCCGCGCCAGTTGCGCCAGCAGCGCGGCACCGCGCGCGGTGGGTGCGGCAGCCATCTGCACCTGGTGGCCCAGTGGCGCCAGCGCCTGCAGCAGCTGCTGGCGCAGGCGGGCCAGGCCACCAAACAGGCGCAGGCTGGGCTGCACTTCCAGCAGCACCGTGGGGCCTTCGTGGCGGGCTTCAGGCGCCGGCTGTTGTGAACGGAAGTGCAGACACACCGACGGCGTGAAAAACAGCGCCGCATGCACCACCGCCTGCAGCGCGGCAGCTTCGCGCGCGGCGTTGCTTTCGGCCACCAGCAGGTCGGCCGCCAGCGCCAGCGCGGTGGTGCGTTTCATGCCCGGCTGTATGCCGCGCCGGGCGGCGACGCGGTTGACGCTGTGCACGCGGTGCTGGTGAATCAGCACCACGGGACCGGTTTCACAGCCGGCTTCAAGGCCGGCTTCAAAGCCGGGTGCAGCGGGCGGCAGGCTGGCGCAGAAGGCCTCCAGCGACAACCGGGGCAGGTGCAGGGCCAGCCAGAGCATGGTCAATCGGGTGCGTGAGCTTGCTGCAGCCCGGTGTGCAGATGCGGCAGGCCGGGCAGCGCCCCGCGCGCCGGCCCGCGCAGCGCACGCGCCAGTGCGGGTGCCGACAACACGGGGGGCAGTTCCAGCAGCAAGGGTTCGGCCAGCGGCGCACCCCGGCGCTTGACGATGCACACGCGCAGCAAGTCGGGCCCCCAGGCCGACAGCAGCAGGCGCAGCGGCGCGGCGCTGGCACGGCTGCGTTCTTCAGCGGCGCGCAGCAAAAACACCGGGCCTTCGTGCAGCTGCGCCGCCAGCTGCAGCCGGCGCAGCGCGTCGGCCGGCAAGCGCTGTGGCAGCCAGACCAGCACGGCGCCCACCTGCCCGCTTTTCAGCGCCTGTTCCAGCGCCCACAGGATGTCGGCGGCTGGCAGCCGGCGGCGCGGCGCGGTGTGCAGGCCGGCCCCGCCAGCAGGCTGGCGGGGCTGCGACAGGCCCGGCCCGGGCACCGCTGCAGGGCTGGGCCCGCATGGATGCGACGTGGAAGTGGAAGTGAACGCAGATGTGGATGTGGATGTGGATGTGGATGCAAGCGAACGCGACCGCACCACGATTTGCTGCTGCATGTCCACACCCAGCGCACCCATCGCCCACGGGCAAGGTGCCGTCGGGGGGTCGAACCACAGCGTGCTGCGTTGCAGGCGCTGCACAGCCACCAGCACCGGCGCCAGCAGCCGCAGTTCACCCACGCCGGGGTGCGGCAGCAGCAGTTCGGTCAGCGCGCCGGCGGGCCAGCCGCCGCCGGGCAAATGGGGGTCAAGCGCTGCAAAACCGCTGGCCCACACCGGGTGCACCGCCCGTGCCACCTGGTGCGCGCGCCACAGCGCGGGGTGCAGGGTTTCGGGGGCTTCGACACGGGAATGGGTGTGGATGTGGGTGTGGGTGTGGGCGTGGGCGTGGCCCGGCAGCGGCAGCGGCAGCGCCACGGTGGCCGTAGCCCGCCCTTCGTTGCGCGCCAGCGGCTGCGCAGCCGGCACAGGCACAGGCACCGGCACCGGCACCGGCACCGGCACTGCCTGACGGGCTGCTGCAGGCTCGGCAAACAAGTCGGGATGAATGGCAGGCAGTTTCACCCAGATACTGTATGTTCATACAGTTTTTTGCGCAAGGCAGGCTTGTGATGGCCGCTGTTCTACAGGCCACGGTGGCTTTGTCAGCCATCAGGCCGACACGTTCAAGGCGTGCCGTTGTCACCGTGCAGCACAAAACCCGGCCGCTGGCGCAGGCGCGCCAACCAGGCCTCAACGGCGGGCAGCGCGGGCCGCTGCATGGGCGTCATCAGCCAGCGCACGGCCGCCAGGCCCAGCACCACGTCGGCAAGCGTGAAGTCCGTTCCGGCCGCGTAGGCGCCGGTGCTGTCGAGCTGATGGTCCAGCATCTGCATCAGCCGGTTCCATGCGGCCACGCTGGTGGCCAGTGCCTGCGCGTCGGTGTGTTTGTCGGCATGCCCCGGGCTTTTGCGCACCAGCGACAAAAAAGCGTAACGCCAGGCGGTGTTCAGCTCGGTGGCCTGCCAGTCCATCCACTGTTCCACCCGCGCCCGCGCTGCGGGTGCGGTGGGCAGCAGGTCGGCGCGCTGCTGGCGGCCGGCCAGGTAGCGGCAGATGGTGTTCGATTCCCACAGCACCAGCGTGCCGTCCAGCAGCACAGGCACCAGGCCGTTCGGGTTCAGCGCCAGAAATTCCGGCGTCTGCGTGGGTTTGAAGCCCGCACCCCAGGCCTCGTGTTCGATGGCCAGCTGCAATTCCGCACACAGCCACAACACTTTGCGCACGTTGATGGAAATGGGTTTGCCCAGCAGTTTCAGCATGGGGACCCGCCGCGTTCAGCATCGGTCTGCAGCATGCCCGCCACCTGCTCGCGCAACAGCGCCGACGTCACCAGCGCCGCCGGCACCGCCGGCGCCACCGTCAGCGCCACGGGGCTGAACAGGCCGCGCCTGAAGGGCTTCACCATCGCCGTGCCTTTTTCAACACGCGAAAAAAACGAACCCCACAGGCCGTGCAGCGCCATCGGCACCACCGGCACCGGGTGCGTTTGCAGCACCTTCATCACGCCGCCCTTGAATTCAGCCAGATCACCGTCGCGTGTGATGCCGCCTTCGGGAAAGATGCACAGCAGGTCGCCCGCTTCCAGCACCTGCCGCGCCTGCCTGAAGGCTGCTTCGTAAACGGCCGGGTCGTCGCGCTGCGGCGCGATGGGTATCGCTTTGGCCAGGCGAAACATCGCGCCCAGCACCGGCAGCGCAAAAATGCGGCTGTCCATGATGAAACGGATCGGCCGCGGGCTGGCGGCCATCAACAACACCGCATCGACATAACTGACGTGGTTGCTGACCAGCACCGCCGCACCCTGGGTGGGCAGATGCTCTTCTCCAAGTATTTTGAAACGGTAGACACAGCGCGTCAGCAGCCAGGCCACAAAACGCAGCAGGTATTCAGGCACCAGCAAAAAGATGTAGATGCCGACCACGGCGTTCAGCAGCCCAACCACCAGAAACACCTGCGGAATGCTGAAACCCGCGCCCAGCAGCGCACCCACGCCCAGGCTGCTGACGATCATGAACAGTGCATTCAAGATGTTGTTGGCAGCAATGATGCGGGCGCGGTGCGTGGGCTGGCTGCGCATCTGGATCAGCGCATACATCGGCACGCTGTACAGGCCGGCAAACAGCGACAGCAGCGCCAGGTCAGCCAGCACGCGCCAGTGGGCGGGCTGCGCCAGGAAAGCGGCTGCGCCCATCAACGGCGCTGGCGCCAGGCCGCGCGACGCGAAGTACAAGTCGACGCTGAACACCGTCATGCCAATGGCGCCCAGCGGCACCAGGCCAATCTCCACATGCCGCTTGCTCAAGCTTTCACACAGCAGCGCGCCGATGCCGATGCCGACTGAAAACACCACCAGCAACAGCGAAGCCACCTGCTCGTTGCCGTGCAGCACGTCGCGCGCAAGACTCGGAAACTGGCTCAGGAACACAGCGCCGAAGAACCACATCCAGCTGATGCCCAGCAGCGAGCGGAACACCACCACGTTGCCGTGCGCCAGTTTCAAATTGCGCCAGGTTTCCGTGAACGGGTTCCAGTTGATGACGAGCTGCGGGTCGGTGGCCGGTGACGGCGGCACAGCCTGCGCCAGCAAGCGCCCCAGCAGCGCCAGCACCACGCA
>JAYUPP010000082.1:0-13428 GCA_043760045.1 Betaproteobacteria bacterium | reverse complement strand
GCATGACACGCGTGATGGTGGGTGACGCTTTGGTGTTTGAACATGTGCGGCTGGTGGCGCGCATGAACCAGTTTTTTGACCGTGTGGAATCGCAGTTGCGCCAGAGCCTGCGGGCCAGCGCGCAAGAAAGTGGCTCCAGCACGCCCACGGCCGACGCGCAGGCGCTGGCCTCTGCGGTGGTGGCCATGGTGGTGGGCCGCTTGCAGCGTTATGCGCGCTCGGGCTTCAAGCGCCTGCCCACCGAACACCTCGACCCGGCGCTGCAGCGCCTGTGCCAATAATCAAGCTGAACACGGTGCCTCCGGGCGCAGCAGCAACGCCAATTCCGGAGCGCGACATGCAACCGGCTGAACTGCTGCTGGCAGGCACCCGTGTGCAGCTGCTGGCCGAACGTGCCTCTTACTTGCCCGAACTGAAAACGCTGCTGGTGGCCGACGCACACATCGGCAAGGCGCAAAGTTTCAGGCGCCTGGGTGTGCCGGTGCCGGGGGGCACCACCGCGGCCACGCTGCAGCGCTTGAGCCAGGCCATTGCACGCACCGGCGCGCAGCAGGTGGTGTTCCTGGGCGACCTGCTGCATTCGGCCCATGGCGAAGCGCCAGCCGCCTGGGCTGCGGTGGCCGCCTGGCGCGCAGCGCACGCCACATTGCGCTGCACGCTGGTGCGCGGCAACCACGACCTGCATGCCGGCGACCCGCCCGGCGCGTGGCACATCGACTGCATCACCGGCCCGCTGCTCTTGGGCCCGCTGGCGCTGGCGCACCACCCGCACCCGCTGGCGGGCCACTACGTGCTGGCCGGGCACACGCACCCAGCCGTGGTGCTGGGTGGCCGTCAGCACGGCGTCGGGCGCTTGCGCTTGCCTTGTTTTCACTTCGGGCCGCAGGTGGGTGTGCTGCCGGCTTTTGGCGAATTCACCGGCATGCATGTCATGGCCGTGCTGCCGGGTGACCGTGTGTTTGCCGTGGCCGGCGACGCTGTGCGCGCCCTGCCGGTAGCCGGCCCCGATGAAGGCCCACATCAAGCGCGCTGACTACACTGCGTGCCTAACGTTTCATGATGCGGGGCAACGCCCCGGATCATTGAACACCTGCACACCACGTTTCATGATGCGGGGCAACGCCCGGGATCATTGAACACCTGCACATCAATGAATCACAAAGCCACCCCACCCGAACTTGCGCCTGCCGTGCCCAGCACGCTGCAAAGCCTGGCCGCACGTGCTGAAACCCTGATGGCGCGGCTGGAAGCGCTGTTGCCGCCGCCCGCCACCCCGCCCGACTGGGATGCCGCCGTGGCCTGGCGTTACCGCCGCCGCAGCGGCGGCTGGAACCACGGCGGTGTGCTGGAGCCGGTGCGCCACGTGGGCCACATACGCCTGCGCGACCTGAAAGAAGTGGACTCGCAAAAAGAACGCCTGCTGCGCAACACGGCGCAGTTTGTGGCCGGACGGCAAGCCAACAACGTGCTGCTGACGGGCGCCCGCGGCACCGGCAAAAGTTCACTCATCAAGGCCTGCCTGAACGAGTTTGCAGGCCAGGGCTTGCGGCTGATTGAAGTGGACAAAGCCGACCTCGTGGACCTGCCCGATCTGGTGGAACTGGTGGCCGGCCGCGCCGAGCGTTTCATCGTTTTCTGCGACGACCTGAGCTTTGACGAAGGTGAAGCCGGCTACAAAGCGCTGAAAAGCGCACTCGACGGCTCGGTGGCACAAAGCGGCGACAACGTGCTGATTTACGCCACCAGCAACCGCCGCCACTTGTTGCCCGAACAGATGCGCGACAACCTGTCCTACAAACACACCGACGACGGCGAAGTGCACCCCGGCGAAGCGGTGGAAGAAAAGATTTCGCTGTCTGAACGGTTTGGCCTGTGGCTGAGTTTTTATCCTTTTTCGCAAGATGAATACCTGGCCATCGCGGCGCAGTGGATGCAGTCGTTCGGCGCCAGCGCCGAGCAGATTTCAGCCGCCCGCGCTGAATGCCTGGTGTGGGCGCTGGAACGCGGCTCGCGGTCTGGTCGTGTGGCGCAGCAGTTTGCGCGCGACCACGCCGGCCGCGCAGCGTCTGACAGCGCAGGCGGCAGCGTTCATGTCTGAGGTTAGGCCTGCAACGCAGCCCGTGGCACCGCGCAGCACGGTGGACGTGGCGGTGGGTGTGCTGGTGGACACCGAACAGCGCTTTTTGCTGACCAGCCGGCCGGCCGGCAAGGTGTACGCCGGTTACTGGGAATTCCCGGGCGGCAAGATCGAAGCCGGCGAAACCGTGGCCCAGGCGCTGCGGCGTGAACTGCAGGAAGAACTGGGCATCACCATCGGCGCCGTGCAGCCCTGGAGAGTGGAAGAAGTGGACTACCCGCACGCCCGTGTGCGCTTGCACTTTTGCCGCGTGTTTGAATGGGCTGGTGAACTGCACATGCGTGAAGGCCAGCAGATGGCGTGGCAACAACTGCCAGTGCAGCTGCAACCGCTGTTGCCGGGCACGATTCCGGTGCTTTCCTGGATGGCGCAAGAGCAGGGCCACACCGGGCCCACCCACCACACCGGCCCGGTGGCAGACACCGCGCCGTGGCTTGACGCCCTGAAGTGGGACCGTGACGGCCTGGTGCCCGTCATCACGCAAGAAAGCAGCAGCGGCGACGTGTTGATGTTTGCCTGGATGAACCGCAGCGCGCTGGCCGCCACGGCGGCACGCGGCCAGGCGGTGTATTTCAGCCGCAGCCGCCAGCGCCTGTGGCACAAAGGTGAAGAGTCGGGCCACTTTCAGCGAGTGCATGAAATACGCCTGGACTGCGACCACGACGTGGTGCTGTTGAAGGTGACGCAATTGGGGCATGAACCGGGTGTGGCCTGCCACACCGGGCGCCACAGCTGCTTTTATCAGCGGCTGGAAAACCAGGCCGAAGCGCCGATGGCTTGGCAAGCCGTCGAGCCGGTGCTGGTGGACCCCGAGCGCATGTACAAGAAGTGAAAGTGGCACCATGAGCACCCCGACAGGCAACGACACCCTGGCCCGGCTGGCGGCCGTGATCGAACAGCGCAAGCCGCAAGCCGGTGGCGACCCGAATAAAAGTTACGTCGCCCGCTTGTTTTCCAAAGGAACCGACGCCATCTTGAAAAAAGTGGGCGAAGAAGCCACCGAGCTGGTGATGGCGGCCAAAGATGCAGACCGCAGCCGCATCGTGGCCGAAGCTGCCGATTTGTGGTTTCACAGCCTGGTGGCACTGGCCGCTTTTGACATTCAGCCGGCTGAAGTGCTGGCCGAACTGGAACGGCGTGAAGGGTTGTCGGGGCTCGATGAATTTGCTTTGCGCAAGGCGCAGCAGCGTGATCAAACACATGAAGGAGAGTCTTTGTGAATACGGCCGGAAATGACATCCTCTTGCGTGGTGATCGTGGTGAGCGCGGTGAACGCAATGAGCCCACGGAAGGCCTGCGCCTGCTGACGCACATCTTGTACGGCCTGCACACGCTGTCGTGGTTCTCGGCCGGCATGTTTTCGGTGCTTGCGATGGTCATCAATTACGTCAAACAGCCGAGCCTGCCGGACGAATTTTTCCGCAGCCATTACCGCTGGCAGTCGCGCAGCTTCTGGTTCACCTTGCTCTGGCTGGCGCTGAGTTCGCCGCTGTACCTGCTTTTCGTGCTGCCCGGCGCGATGGCCTGGTTTGGCATCGGCCTTTGGTACCTGTACCGCTTCGTGCGCGGCTGGTGGGCTTTCACTGACAACCGCTCCATGCCGGTCTGACAGCCGATGAGCGCCGACGCCCACTGCCTTTTCTGCAAAATCATCGCCGGGCAGATACCCTGCAAAAAAGCCTATGAAGACGACGAGTTGCTCGCCTTCCACGACATCAACCCGTGGGCACCGGTGCACGTGCTGGTGATCCCGAAGCAGCACATCGCCACGCTGTCCGATGTTGGCCTTGAGCACCATGCGCTGCTCGGCCGCATGCTCGGTTTGGCACCCCGGCTGATGCGCGAGCTGGGCGTTGACAACGGCTTTCGCACCGTCATCAACACCGGGCCTGACGGCGGGCAAGAGGTCTACCACCTGCACATGCACGTGATGGGTGGGCCCAGACCGTGGAGCAAGGGGTGACAACCGGCCTCTGTTCGGGCTATCCAGGTCATGCCAGCGTCATGGTCATGAACCTTAGAATGACCGGTTAGGCTTCTTCAGGAGTAAGCATATGGGATCGTTCAGCATCTGGCATTGGCTAATCGTGTTGCTGGTGGTGGTGGTGATCTTTGGCACCAAAAAACTGCGCAATATCGGCTCTGACCTTGGCGGCGCCGTCAAGGGTTTCAAAGACGGCATGAAAAGCGGCGGTGAAAGCCCCGAAGCCGAAGTTCCTGCCCAGCAGGTCAGCAACGCCAAGCGCGTGGACGCCAACACCGTTGACGTCGAGGCCAAGACCAAGAGCTAGAGGCTCGCCCCGGGCTGCCCGGCCCTCCGGGCCGCAGCCCCCGGCAACCGCATCGCATGATCGATTTTGGTTTTGACAAACTTGCCCTCATCGGTGCTGTTGCGCTGATCGTCATCGGGCCCGAAAAGTTGCCCAAAGTGGCCCGCACCATGGGCCACTTGCTCGGCAAGGCGCAGCGTTATGTGTCTGACGTGAAAGCCGAGGTCAACCGCTCCATCGAACTGGACGAGTTGAAAAAAATGCGCACGCAATTTGAAGACGCAGCGCGCAACGTGCAAGACACCGTGCGCAGTGAAGTCAACAGCGTCAGCAACTCTTTTGAGAACGACTGGAAAGACGCCACCGGCGGCTTGACGAACAGCGCGGGCAGCGGCAGCAACAGCGAAGGCAGCCACGACAGCATGGGCAGCTACACGCCGCTGCAGCCGCCGCTGCCGAGCTACCAGCATCCGAAGAAAAACTGGCGCTTGAAACGTTCCGCCACACCCCAGTGGTACAAGCAGCGGCAAGGCATCCGCACCAAGGCGCAGTCGGGTGCGGCACGTGTTGCGCGCTTTCGCCCACCCGGTGTTGCGGGCGTGAAACCGCGATGAGCGAGACACCCCAATCGCCTGATTCCAACGCTTCAGGTTCGTCCGCAAACTCGTCTGCAAATTCGTCTGCAAATTCGTCTGATAAGCCCGACGAACTGGCCGGCACCGAAGCGCCTTTTGTTTCGCACCTGGTCGAGTTGCGCGACCGACTGATACGCGCCGTGATCGCCATTGCCATTGCCTTTGCGGCGCTGGCGGTGTGGCCCGGCCCGTCGGGCCTTTATGACCTGCTGGCCGCGCCGCTGGTGGCGCACCTGCCCAAGGGCGCCACGCTGATTGCCACCAACGTGATTTCGCCCATCTTGGTGCCGCTGAAAATAACGCTGATGGCGGCCTTCATGCTGGCCTTGCCCATCGTGCTGTACCAGGTTTGGGCCTTTGTGGCGCCGGGCCTTTATTCACACGAAAAGAAGATGGTGCTGCCGCTGGTGGTGTCAAGCACGCTGCTCTTCATCACGGGGGTGGCTTTTTGCTACTTCCTGGTGATACCGGGCATGAGCAAATTCATCCAGGCCTTTGCACCTTCCAGCATCACCGCAGCGCCTGACATCGAGCAGTATTTCGGCTTTGTGTTGACGCTGTTTTTTGTCTTCGGCATTGCCTTTGAAGTGCCGATTGCCGTCATTGTTTTGGCGCGCATTGGCGTGGTGACGATTGCCCAGTTGCGCCAGTTCCGCGGTTATTTCGTGGTTGGCAGTTTCATTGTCGCGGCGGTGGTCACGCCGCCCGATGTCATCTCGCAGTTGGCGCTGGCCATACCGATGTGCATCTTGTACGAAGTGGGCATCGTGGCGGCGCAGATGTTCATCAAGCACACAAAAGCGCCAGACGAGGCCAAGGCTGAAGGCACTGCGGCCGACAAAGCCACGCCTTGATGCTGCAATGGCTTCTCGCGGCGAAGCGAGGAGCCCTTCCCCCCCCCCCGTTCACGCCGCCTGCACCCGCAGCCGCCCGCCCTGGTCGGTCAGTGTCTTCGTCAGCAGCGCGGTGGCGGCGTAGATGGCGTCTATGGTCGGCGTGGGCGTGGCTGTGATGCGGGCCAGCTCAACCACGCTGCCCACCAGAGCCTGCAATTCCAGTGCGCGGCCGTGTTCCACGTCTTGCAGCATCGATGTCTTGTGCGCGCCCACGGCTTCGGCGCCCGCAATACGCTGTTCGAGCGAGATCTTGAACTCGACACCCAGCTTTTCAGCCACTGCCCGCGCCTCGGTCATCATGCGCGCGGCCAGGTCGCGGCCCAGCGGATGGCGGCAGATGTCTTGCAGCGTGGCGTGGGTCAGCGCGCTGATCGGGTTGAAGCTCAGGTTGCCCCACAGCTTGACCCAGATCTCGCTGCGGATGTCGCGCGACACCGGCGCTTTGAAGCCGGCCGCCATCAACGACTTGCTGAGCGCTTCGATGCGCGGCGTGCGCTGCCCATCCAGTTCACCCAGCGTGAAGCGGTTGCCTTCCACCAACTGCACCACACCCGGCTGCAGCAGCTCGGCCGCCGGGTAGACGATGCTGCCGATCAGGCGGCTGGTTTCGATGCCTGCCGCCAGCGCGCCGTCGGGGTCGACGCTGGTCAGGGTTTGGCCGTCAAAGGCGCCGCCCAGCTTGTGGAAGTACCACCAGGGCACGCCGTTGATCATCGTCACCACCACGGTTTCGGGGCCGAACAGTGCGCGCAGGCCGGGCAAAAGGTCGCGCACCTGGTGCGCTTTGGTGGTCAGCAGCACGACATCTTGTGCGCCTGCTTCGGCCGGGTCTTGTACGGCACGCACGGTACTGGCGTGCTGCGCGCTGCCGTCGGGCAGCAGCAGACGAAAGCCGTTTGCATTGATGGCCGCCAGGTTCTTGTTGCGCGCAATGAAAGTGACATCTTCGCCCGCGATGGCCAGCTTGGTGCCGAGATAACCGCCAATGGCGCCGGCGCCGACGATGGCGTATTTCATGGCCTAGAACTCACCCGAAACAAAAGAACCAAAGCCCAGCCCGATGCGCTGCGCCAAACCGATGCGCTGCAGCTTGCCGGTGGCGCCTTTGGGCAGTTCTTCAACAAACAAAATCTTCTTCGGCACCTTGTAGCCGGCCACGCGCTGGGCCACAAACTGCTGCAGCTCCCGTTCACCACATTCATGGCCTTCGTGCAGCACCACCATGGCGGCCACCTCTTCGCCCAGGCGCTTGTGCGGCGCGCCAAAAACAATCACCTGCGCGACCGACACGTGGTCGAGCAAGATCTCGTCGATCTCGCGCGGGCTGACCTTTTCGCCGCCGCGGTTGATGATTTCTTTCAAGCGGCCGGTGATGCTGAGATAGCCGTCGGCGTCGATCTGGCCCTGGTCACCGGTGCAAAACCAGCCGTCGACAAAAGCCTCTGCATTGGCTTTCGGGTTGCTTTCGTAACCCGCCGTGACGCTGGGCCCACGGATCACCACTTCGCCGACTTCGCACGCGCCCAGCATCACACCGTCTTCGCCGCGTATGGCAATCTCGGGCCCGGCCGCGCGCCCCACCGAACCGGGTTTGCGCTGCAGCGGCGGCAGCGGGTTTGAAGCCATCTGGTGCGCCGCTTCGGTCATGCCGTAAGACTCGATCAAGGGCGCCTTGAACAGCGCCTCAAGTTCCAGAATCAACTGCGGCGGCATCGGTGACGACGACGAACGCAGGAAGCGCAGCGCATGGCGCTTCAGCACCTCGGCGTTGTGTTTGCCACGGCTGGCTATCGACAGGTGCATGGTCGGCACGGCCGTATACCAAGTGGGGCTGGCCTCGTCCATCCACTTGAAAAAACGCAGCGCATTGAAGCCCGGCGTGCAGAAGACCCGCGAGCCCGCCGACAGCGGCGCCAGCAGGCCCGCGAGCAGGCCGTGGATGTGGAACAGCGGCATGATGTTCAAGCTGCGGTCTTGCGGCGTGAACTGCAGCGTGGCCGCAATCTGCTGCGCTGACGCACACAGGTTGGCCACCGACAGCGGCACGCGCTTGGGCCGTGACGTGGTGCCCGAGGTGTGCAGCACCATCGCCACGTCTTCAGGCCGGGAAGGGCCACCCTCAACGCAGCGCGCGGCTGGCAGCGCCGCCAGGCTGAACTGCCCGGCCGCAGCGCCTTCGGCGACGTGCAGCTCAATAACCTGCACGCCCAGCTTGTGCGCCGCCGGCACGGCGGGCGACGTGCTGTTGCGCTCGACGATCAGCGCCCTGGCCTGCAAGTCATCAAGATAAAACTCGAATTCGTCGGCGCGGTAGGCGGGGTTCAGCGGCGCGCTGGTGACGGCGCTGGCGCAAGCCAGAAAACAGCTGGCCATCTCGGGGCCGTTGGGTAGCACGATGCCCACGCGCTGGTTGCGGCCGATGCCGGCTGCGTTCAGCGCTGCCGTGGTGGCGGCCACCTGCGCACGCAGGCCCCGGTAGCAGAGTGGCGGGCGGCCTGGCGCAGCGATGGCCTCTGCATCGTCGGCGCCGGCTTGCAAGAGATCTTGTAATGTCATGATGAAACCGCTGTAGAACTGCCGAGCTTCATTCTTGCCGATCTCTTGCAGATCTTTTGCCAATCTCTTGCTGAGCTTTCGCCCATGCCCGACCCGCCCACCGCCGACGACACCGGCACCGCTTTCAAAATTGCACGCGCGCTGCTCGACGGCTTCGACCGCCACTACCGCCTGTTCAGCCAAAGCAGCCGCGCCGCCCAGCAGCGTTTCGAGCGCGCCGACTGGCAAGGGCAACAGCGGGCAATGCGCGAACGCATCTCTTTTTACGATGAGCGCGTGCGCGAAACAAAGAGCCGCCTGCAGATCGAATTTGCCGCTGAAGTGTTGCCAGTGGATGTGTGGCAGCAAGTCAAGCTGCTCTACATCGGCCTGCTCACCGACCACCCACAGCCCGAGCTGGCCGAGACTTTTTTCAATTCGGTGACGACCAAAATCCTGCACCGCAGCTACTTCCACAACAGCTTCATCTTCGTGCGGCCGGCCATCTCCACTTCTTACATCGAGATCGACGAGGCGCTGGCGCCCACCACCTACCGCGTCTACTACCCCACGCCGCAGACCTGGCAGGCCACGTGGGTGCAACTGGTGCGCGACTTCGGCCTGCAACTGTCGTTCGAAGATATCGAACGCGATGCCGCCGACGTGGTGCTTGAACTGCAACGCCGCATGGGCGACATCACGCCGCGCACCAACTTGCAGATCCAGGTGCTGGCTAACCTGTTCTTCCGCAACAAGGGCGCTTATGTGGTGGGCCGCATCCTCAACGGCGGCCAGCAGACACCGATAGCGCTGCCGCTGCTGCACAGCGCCAGCGGGCAGCTGGCGATAGACACGGTGCTGCACACCGAAGACGACCTGGAGCTGCTGTTCAGCTACGCGCGTGCCTACTTTCTGGTGGACATGCCGGTGCCCAGCGCCTATGTGCACTTCCTGCGCACGCTGATGCCGCGCAAGCCGCGTGGCGAAATCTACAGCGCGGTGGGCCTGCACAAGCAGGGCAAAAACAGCTTCTACCGCGACCTGCTGCACCACCTGCGCCACAGCCGCGACACCTTCCGCATCGCGCCCGGCATCAAGGGCACGGTGATGCTGGTCTTTGACCTGCCGTCATTCCCGTATGTGTTCAAGCTGATCAAAGACTTCTATCCAGTGCACAAAAAAATCACGCGCGAACAAGTGAAGGGCAAGTACCAGCTCGTGAAGCGGCACGACCGCGTGGGCCGCATGGCCGACACGCTGGAGTACAGCAAGGTGGCGCTGCCGCTGGCGCGCTTCGAGCCCGAGTTGGTTGACGAACTGCAGCGCTACTGCGCCGGCATGCTGGAAATCACCGGCAGCAGGGGCGCCGAAGAAATCGTTTTGGAACACGCTTACATCGAGCGGCGCATGGTGCCGCTGAACCTGTTTCTGAAAGACGCCATCGCGGCCGGCGACGACGCCGCGATAGAACGCGCCACCATCGAATACGGCAACGCCATCAAAGACCTGGTGGCAGCCAACATCTTTCCCGGCGACATGCTGTGGAAAAACTTCGGCATGACGCGCCAGGGCAAGGTGGTGTTCTACGACTACGACGAAATCGAATACCTGAGCGACTGCAATTTCCGGCATGTGCCGCCACCCGAGGGCACGCCGTCGCAGCACGACAGCGGGGTCTGGTTTGAGGTCGGGCCGAAGGACGTGTTCCCTAGAACCTTCGGCCCCTTCCTGCTGGGCAATGCCAAGGTTCGCCAGGCCTTCATGCAGCACCACGCCGACCTGCTGGACCCCGACTACTGGAACCTGCACAAACAGCGCATCCAGGCCGGCGCCATGCTGGACGTGTTCCCTTATGAACCGCAGCGGCGTTTTGTGAACCGCAGGCTGGGCGCCGTTTGATCACGCGAACAGGTTTGTTGCCTTTAATGTGGGAGTGTTCCATGATCCGGGGCGCTGCCCCGCGTCATGAAACCTAGGCTGACAAGGCCTCCGGCGCCGCTCAGGCGGCTGCTGTCACAGGTTCAGGCGATGCCGATGACCTTGTGCGTCTGGATGCTCAGGCGCCATTGAGGATGCAAAAGGCAATACGCAACGGCGCTTTGTGTATTGCGCTGGCGCTCGGGCCCATCCATCGGCTGCAGAAAGAAATGCTGAAAGTCGAAATCCGTGAAGCGTTCCGGCATCGCTGCTGGTTGCGGGAACACCAGCTTCAGTTCGCTGCCGCGGGTCAAGACGATTTCCGTGCCGGCTTTGGGGCTGACGCAGATCCAGTCCAGGCCCTGCGGCGCCGGTTGAGTGCCGTTCGTTTCGACGGCGACCTCAAAACCCGCCGCGTGCAGCGCATCGATCAGCGGCTCGTCCAACTGCAGCAGCGGTTCGCCACCGGTGCAAACGACAAGCGGCCTGCCCCGCGTGCCTTGGGGCCATCGGCTGCCGACCGCGCGGGCCAGGGCCAGGGCTGAGTTGAACTTGCCACCGCCGGGTCCATCGGTGCCCACGAAGTCGGTGTCGCAGAACTGGCAGACGGCCTTCGCCCGGTCTTCCTCGCGGCCCGTCCACAGGTTGCAGCCGGCGAAGCGGCAGAAAACCGCCGCCCGCCCGGCCTGCCCGCCTTCGCCCTGCAGGGTGTAGTAGATCTCTTTGACCGCATACGTCATCGTCACACCGGCAATGCCGGCCCTTCTGCGCCCGCCGACACGATCGCTCCGCAGCCGCGCGTTTCATAGAGGTCCACACGGTCGAGCTGCGGCAGCAGAGCCCGTGCTCTGTTCAGGATCCAGTTCGCGATGCTGGCGGTGTCGCAGTCGGGCAGGTCGGCGATCTCGTGCAGCGGCTGGTGGTCGAGTGCCTCGAAAACCGGTTTGAAGATCTCTTTGACATCACCGAAATCCAGTGTCCACCCCATCACCTCGTCAAGCGGCGCCGACAGGTGCAGACGCAGCGTGTAGGTGTGCCCATGAATGCGCCGCAGCGCGCTGCCGTCCGGCGCATGCTTGAGCCGAAGCGCGCTGTCGAGAGTGAATTCTTTCCATATCCGGTAGTGTTGGCCGTCGAAGTTGGCGCCGCAAGAGCCTGTTTCGTAGACCGTGATCCACGACAGTTCCGGCAACGTCGGCTTGATACGCTGCCAGAGCCAGCTGGACAGCAGCTCACTCGTCGGGTTCTGCAAGTCAGGCAGATCGTTGAGACACGCGTCATTCAGCTGGTGGTGGAGCGGCGCCCATACGCTGTCGAGGTGGTCGTAGTCGATGCTGAAGTTGCGCGCACCAAGGTTTTGGTTGGCATGGACGATGACCTCAAAGCCGTGCCCATGCATGCGCCCACACTTGTGGCCCAAGGGTACGTTCGGCAGCCGGTGCGCGGACTGGAAAACGTAGCGGCGCCAGACGTGGGCGTGCCCCGCCAGGCTGAGGTCTACCCCTTCGTGCGCGGTGCTCTGGATGCCGATCTGCTGAATGCCAGGGACGTCCAATTGATGCCGCACCCAGCGGGCCAGGTTTTCGTCGGTGGGTTGCTGTATGTGTTCGTTGAGCAGCCGATAGTCGAGCTGGGCGATCCGAGACTCCAGCTCACTGCGCAGCCGCGCGACTTCCCCACCGGGAAACTGCGCCCACCCGGCCGGGAGCGCGCAGCGCACTTTGGCCAGGAAGCTGTGCCCGTGCAGCCGGCGCGAGCGGTGGCCCACCGGCAGGGCGTCGACATGGCGTGCCGCCTCGAAGCCGGCCGACGCCGCATACAGGGTCTTGACGCTCACCGTCACGCCAAACCGAACCGCAGGTGCAGGGGATCTATCAGGCCCGCCTCGGCGAAACCTTTGGCGCGCAACAGGCAGGAATCGCAGGCGCCGCAGGGCTTGCCGTCTTCGCCGGGGTCGTAGCAGCTGCTGGTCTGGCCATAGTCGACCCCGAGCCCAAGGCCAGCCTGAATGATCTGCGCCTTGGTCAGGCCGATCAGCGGTGTGTGGATCTTCAGCTTCAGCGTGCCCTCGACGCCCGCCTTGGTGGCCAGGTTGGCCATCGCCTCGAAGGCCGCGATGTACTCGGGGCGGCAGTCGGGGTAGCCGGAGTAGTCGAGCGCGTTGACGCCTATGAAGATGTCCGACGCCCCGAGCGTCTCGGCCCAGGCCAGCGCGAAGCTCAGGAACACCGTGTTGCGCGCCGGCACGTAAGTGACAGGGATGCCGTGCGCCATGTCGCCGGTGCTGCGGCCCTTCGGCACCGCGATGTCAGCCGTGAGCGCCGATCCGCCGAACTCGCGCAGGTCGATTTGCACGACGACTTGCTTGACGGTGCGCTGGGTGCGCGCAACCGCCTCGGCTGCAGCGAGCTCTTGAATATGGCGCTGCCCGTAGCGGAAGCTGAGCGCGTAGGGTTCGAATCCTTGTTCGCGCGCGATTGCGAGCACAGTCGAGGAGTCAAGCCCTCCGCTCAGCAGCACAACAGCTTTGGGCCGCCTCAAAACAGAATCCGTCACCCTGAAACTCTCCGCTTCAACTAACTTTCATGATGCGGGGCAACGCCCCGGATCATGGAAGACTTCCACATTAACTTTCAAGATGCGGGGCAACGCCCCGGGTCATGAAAGACTTCCAGATTAACTGCACAAAACGACACTCTAGTTCATTATTTTTCAGTTCAGGTAGGAGCCTGAAGCGTGCGCGAAGTGATGGTGTGCGGCAGTGTGTTGAGGTGGCCAGAAGGCGCGGTCTGTCGAAGTCAGCGGGATGGCGCGGCGTCCAGTGCCGCCTTGGCTGACGACGATGAGCTGTGCATGTCGTTTGTGTCTTATGCAGAACTGCTCAACGGCGCAGAGGGCAGCATGCGCAAACCCGAGGTGCTGCGTCGACTGGAAGGCCTGGTTCGGCAAGTGCCGGTGTTGCTGCCCACAGGCGCCGCACTGCGCCAGCACCACGCAAGCCAAGCTGTTCGGCTGAAAACGGCGGGCAAGCCGATAGG
>JAYUPP010000081.1:0-4843 GCA_043760045.1 Betaproteobacteria bacterium | reverse complement strand
GGTCTTTTTTGCCGTAGTCCATGTGGCCGTAGATGGGCTTGCCGTCTATCGTTTTGACATCATTGGTGAAGAACTCGGCGATGTCTTCGTAAGCGCTCCAGTTCAGCGGCACACCCAGGTCATAACCAAACTTGGCCTTGAACTTGTCTTTCAAATCTTGCCGCGCAAACAGGTCGGCGCGGAACCAGTACAGGTTGGCAAACTGCTGATCGGGCAGCTGATAAAGCTTCTTGTCGGGGCCGGTGGTGAAGCTGGTGCCGATGAAGTCTTTCAGGTCCAGGCCGGGGTTGGTCCACTCCTTGCCTTTGCCGGCCATGTAGTCGGTCAGGTTCATGATCTTGCCGTAGCGGTAGTGCGTGCCGATCAAGTCGCTGTCGCTGATCCAGCCGTCATAAATCGACTTGCCCGACTGCATGCTGGTCTGCAGTTTTTCAACCACGTCACCTTCCTGAATAAGGTCGTGTTTGACCTTGATGCCGGTGATTTCTTCAAAGGCTTTGGCCAGCGTCTTGCTTTCGTATTCGTGCGTGGTGATGGTCTCGCTGACCACCGATATTTCTTTCACGCCTTTGGCTTGCAGCTTCTTGGCCGCGTCGATGAACCACTTCATCTCGGCCATCTGCTGCTCTTTGTTCAGCGTGCTGGGCTGGAATTCGGCATCGATCCACTTCTTGGCTTCAGCCTCGCCAGCCCAGGCACTGTGGCCCAGCGTTAGCGCGGCCGCAGCAAAAGCGACGGCATGCAGGGGAAATTTCATCTTTGGCTCCTCGGGTGCTTCCCTTGACTGACAGGGCAGGCCAACTGGGAAGGGATGGCTGGCCGCCGCTTTAGAAACTGAACTGCAAGAGTCTGATCTGATGACAACCTAGCCTTTGCGCAACACAAAAGCCAACAAAAACATCGACGCCACAAAACTGATCCAGATCGACGGTTCCTGTTCCAGGCCGAACCAGGCCACCATTTTTTCGCTGACGGCGACAAAAGCCAAATTCAGCCAGGCGGCCGACAGCAGGCCGATGAACAGGCGGTCGCCGCGGGTGGTGGCGATCGGCAAAAAGCCGCGCCGCTCTACCGTGGGCGAGCGGATTTCCCACGCCGTCATGCCCACCAGCATCAGCACGATGCTTATGAAAAACACCGCCACCGGCAGCGTCCAGGCCATCCATTCAAACATTACACCCTCCCCATCGCAAAACCTTTGGCGATGTAGTGCCGCACAAACCAGATGACGATGGCGCCGGGCACGAT
Organism: Betaproteobacteria bacterium; assembly: GCA_043760045.1. Taxonomy (GTDB): domain Bacteria; phylum Pseudomonadota; class Gammaproteobacteria; order Burkholderiales; family Burkholderiaceae_C; genus Rubrivivax. Next base: position 3,595 of record JAYUPP010000081.1, on the reverse strand, counting down.
GGTCAGCACACCGGCAGCGGCCAGCACACCCCAGTCCATGCCCGAGGCCGACACCGTGCGCGTCATGGTGGCCACGATGGGCTTGGCGTTGACGCTCGTCAGCGTGCGCGCCATCAGCAGTTCAACCCAGCTGAACATGAAGCAGAAAAACGCCGCCACGCCGACGCCGGCCTTGATGAGCGGGATAAAGATGGTGACGAAGAAGCGCGGGAATGAATAACCGTCGATGTACGCGGTTTCATCAATCTCGCGCGGTATGCCACTCATGAATCCTTCCAGTATCCACACCGCCAGCGGCACGTTGAACAGCAGGTGCGCCAGCGCCACCGCGATGTGCGTGTCCATCAGGCCGAGCGTGGTGTAGAGCTGAAAAAACGGCAGCAAAAACACGGCAGGCGGCGTCATGCGGTTGGTCAGCAGCCAGAAGAACACATGTTTGTCGCCCAGGAAGCTGTAGCGCGAAAAGGCATAAGCCGCCGGCAGCGCCACCAAGAGCGAAATGACGGTGTTGATGGCGACATAAATCATCGAATTGATGTAGCCCGAATACCAGCTTTCGTCAGTCAATATCGTGCGGTAGTGTTCCAGCGTGAAGTCGCGTGGCCACAGGCTAAACACCGACAGGATTTCGGTGTTGGTCTTGAAAGACATGTTCACCATCCAGTACACCGGCAGAATGGCAAACACCAGGTAGGCGATGAGGAAAAACACGCGCTTCTTGAAACGCGGCCGCGTGGATGCAGGGGTGATTAGCGGGGTGACTGGCGGGGTGACTGGCGGGGTAGGTGCCAGGGTTTTTTCTTGATGCTGCTCAGCCATGGCCCGCCTCCGTTGTTTTGTCAGCCGTGCCCACCCGCTGCATCCAGTTGTAGAGCACAAAACTCAGCACCAGAATGATCAAGAAGTAGATCAGCGAAAAGGCCGCCGCCGGGCCCAGGTCAAACTGGCCCACTGCCTTTTGTGTCAGGTACTGGCTGAGAAAAGTGGTGGCATTGCCGGGCCCGCCGCCGGTGAGCACAAAAGGTTCGGTGTAGATCATGAAACTGTCCATGAAGCGCAACAGCACCGCTATCACCAGCACGCCGCGCAGCTTGGGCAGCTGGATGTAGCGAAACACCGCCAGCTTGCTGGCGCCGTCGATGCTGGCGGCCTGGTAATAAGCGTCGGGTATGGCGCGCAGGCCGGCAAAACACAGCAGCGCCACCAGCGGCGTCCAGTGCCACACGTCCATCAACAGCACGGTTAGCCAGGCCTGGGTGGCGTTGCCGGTGTAGCTGTATTCGATGCCCAGCGCGGCCAGCGTGGCGCCCATCAGGCCGATGTCGGTGCGGCCAAAAATCTGCCAGATGGTGCCCACCACGTTCCAGGGAATCAACAGCGAAATGGAAATCGTCACCAGCACCGCACTGCTTTGCCAGCCTTTGGCCGGCATGGCCAGCGCCAGCGCGATGCCGAGCGGAATTTCCACCGCCAGCACCGCCAGCGAAAAGCTGATCTGGCGCAGCAACGCACCTTGCAGGTCGTCATCGCGCATCACGGCCTTGAACCATTCGGTGCCGACAAACACCCGCCGCTCGGGGCTGATGATGTCTTGCACTGAATAGTTCACCACCGTCATCAGCGGCAGGATGGCCGAAAAGGCCACGCACAGAATCACCGGCAAGATCAGCAGCCAGGCTTTCTGGTTCACCGGTTTCATGCCACCAGCTCCTCAAAGTGGTCGTAGAAACAGGTGTGCGTGCCGTGCAGCGCCAGCCACGTTTCATCACCCGGCGCTGGCACCGTCTGTTCAGGCCGCAGGCGTGCGCGCACCACGCTGCCGTCGGCCAGCGCCGCCGTCAGCAGCCAATAGGTGCCGATGTCTTGCACCTGTTGCACACGGGCCGGCAATGCACCGGCTGCGCCGGGTTCAGCCAGCGTCACATACTCGGGTCTGACACCCAATGTTTTGGCACTGGTGGGCACGCCCGGCACACCCTGTACACCGGGCACACCCGCCAGCAAAGCCGCCGGCACAAAGTTCATGCCCGGTGAGCCGATGAAGTGGCCCACAAAGGTGTGCTGCGGGCGCTCGAACAGGTCTGACGCACTGCCCATCTGCACCGCCTTGCCGCGCGTCATCACCACCACCTGTTCGGCGAATGTCAGCGCTTCCACCTGGTCATGTGTGACGTACACCAACGTCAGCTTCAGTTCGTGGTGTATCTGCTTGAGCTTGCGCCGCAGCTGCCACTTCAAATGCGGGTCGATGACGGTCAGCGGCTCGTCAAACAGCACCGCCGACACGTCTTCACGCACCAGCCCGCGGCCGAGCGAAATTTTCTGCTTGGCGTCGGCCGCCAGGCCGGCGGCGCGGGCGTCGAGCTGGCCGCTGAGTTCCAGCATCTCGGCGATGCGGCCCACCCGCTGTTTGATCTGCGCGGCTGTGGCGCCCCGGTTGCGCAGCGGAAAGGCCAGGTTCTGCGCCACCGTCATGGTGTCGTAGATGACCGGGAACTGAAATACCTGGGCGATGTTGCGCTGCTGCGGTGTTTGTGCGTTGACTACCACGCCGTCAAAACTGACCGTGCCTTGTGACGGCGTCACCAGGCCGGAGATGATGTTCAGCAGGCTGGTTTTGCCGCAGCCTGAAGGGCCCAGCAGCGCATAGGCACCGCCGTCTTCAAAGGTCATCTGCAGCGGCAGCAGCGCGTAGTCGCTGTCTTGCTGCGGCGCGGTTTTGTAGCTGTGCGCCAGCTTCAGTTCGATGCGCGCCACCTCAAAACCCCTTGTGCGCCGGCGGCGCTTGCAGCAGGGCGCCGTCGGCGCCGAAGCGGTAAACCTGCGCCGGGTTCAGGTGCAGCGTGATGGCAGCGCCCAAATCAAAGTACTGCACACCGGTGAACTGCGCCACCAGCTCACCGGCGGTGGTGGCCACATGCACAAAGGTGTCAGAGCCCGAGATTTCGGCCAGTTCCACCGTGCCGGGCAGCGCCAGGTCGCCGGGCCTGGCCTGCAGGCGCAGCGCCGATGCCCGCACACCCACGGTGTTGTCAGCAGGCACCGGCGGCGCCAGCGCCAGGCCGGGGGCGCCACGCGGCAGCAGGTTCATCGGCGGGTCGCTGAAAGCACGCGCCACGCTGATGGACGCCGGGTGGTGAAAAACCTCGGCCGTGGGCCCGTATTGCAACAGCCGGCCGGCGTCCATCACCGCCGTGTAGCCGCCCAGCAGCAGCGCTTCGGTGGGCTCGGTGGTGGCATACACCACGGTGGAATTGCCGGCCGCAAACAGCGCCGACAACTCTTCGCGCAGCGCTTCGCGCAGCTTGTAGTCCAGGTTCACCAGCGGCTCGTCCAGCAGCATCAGCGGTGCGTCTTTGGCCAGCGCGCGGGCCAGCGCCACCCGCTGCGGCTGGCCGCCCGACAGCTCGGCCGGCAGGCGGTCGAGGAAGTTTTCAATGTGCAACTTTTCAGCCAGTGCCTGCACACGTTGGCGCAGCGCCGCAGCGTCCAGGCCGCCGCGAATTTTCAGCGGCGAAGCGATGTTGTCAAACACCGTCATCGACGGGTAATTGATGAATTGCTGGTAGACCATGGCCACATTGCGCTGGCGCAC
>JAYUPP010000080.1:0-4874 GCA_043760045.1 Betaproteobacteria bacterium | reverse complement strand
CGTGCCGCTGCAAATGGCCGCGTTGGCCGAGCCTTTTTCAGTGGCGCTGCACGGTGTGCAGCGCGCCGGGCCGCTGCTGGGCAAACGCGTATTGGTGTCGGGCTGTGGGCCGATTGGCTGCCTGGCAATAGCCGCAGCGCGGGTGCACGGCGCGGCCGAAGTGGTGGCCGTGGACGTGACCGACGAAACGCTGGTGGTGGCGCGCGCGATGGGTGCACACAGCACCATCAACGTGGCGCAAGACCGGCACTGGGTGCAGCGTTATGCGGCCGACGGCGCGACGCTGAACACGCGCAAAGGCACATTTGACGTGATGCTGGAATGTTCAGGCGTTGAGCAAGCGCTGCGTGCCGGGCTGGAAGTGATGCGCCCACGCGGCACCGTGGTGCAGTTGGGTTTGGGCGGCGATGTGAGCATCCCGCAAAACATGGTGGTGGCCAAAGAGCTGAGCATCTGCGGTTCGTTCCGCTTCCACGCCGAATTTGCGCTCGCGGTGCGGCTCATCAACGAAGGGCGGGTGGACCTGGCGCCGATGGTCACCGGCAGCTTCCCGCTGGCGCAGGCGCGCCAGGCCTTTGAGCTGGCCAGTGACCGCAGCCAGGCGATGAAGGTGCTGCTGGATTTTTCTGCGGCGGGCTGAAAACGCGGGCTGCGCCCGCATCATGGGCGCCAGCCGATTCAGCTGCTGGCGATGACTTCGAAGCCGCCCATGATCATGCGCTTGCCGTCAAACGGCATCTCGGGGTTTTGCATGCGCGGGTCGGCCATCGCCTGCTTCATGCCTTCGTCGCGCGCTGCGCGGCTGGGCCAGACGATCCAACCGAACACCACGGTTTCATCGGCCTTGCACTGCACCGCCATCGGAAACGAGGTGAGTTTGCCTTCAGGCACATCGTCGCCCCAGGTGTCCACCACGCTCAGGGCGCCGTGGTCCTTGAAGAGCTGACCCATTTCAAGCGTGAATGTGGTGTAGGCGGCGCGGTTGGCCGTGGCGACCGAGGCCACAAAGCCGTCGACATAGTTCATGGCGGTTCTCCAGGGGTCAGGCGAAGTCGATTTGGGAAGCTGGTGCGGCAGGATGGCCTTTATGCGCCAGATGCGCCACCATGCGTAACCGAACAAACCCTGGAGCCGCACCATGGCACTGCCCAGCACCGACAACGCCTTTACGCGCTTGCTTGACGAGCAGCTGAACCTGGCGGCTTCCAAGCTGCCGGCGCTGGAGCCGGCGGCGGTGCACCCGTCGCCGGTGGACCACGACGAGCGCCCGCTGCCACACGCCACTCTGGAAGACGTCTTGCTGGGGCATGTAGAGGCCTCGCCTGAAATGCTGCAGGAACTGGCGGCGTTGGCATCAGAGCCGCCGTTGAGTGACGAAGAGCTGGCGCGCCAGGCGCTGGCTGATGTGGGCGCCGACGGGGGCGCCGACAGCAACCCCGACACGCCCGCATAGCGGCGGCTGAAATTCAGGCGCCGGGTGGGCCTGGGTGCAGGTCGATCTCAGGGGGCTCGACCAGCGTCTGCGCCAGCAGCGCCCGCATGCTGTTCAGCGAAAAGGGTTTCGGCAAGGCACCCGCCGTGCGCAGGCCCAACGCACGCGCGTGGTCGAGCGCAGCTTCGATCTCGGCCGCGCCGGCGCCGCTGGAAATGATCACCCACGCGCGGCAGCCCTGCGCCGCCACATGCTGCATCACCTGCAGGCCCGGCATGTCCGGCAGCGTCAGGTCGATGGCCAGATGGCTCGGCAGCCAGTCTTTCAAAGCCTGCAGAAATTCAGCCGCTTGCGCGCACAAGCGGGCCTCAAACCCGGACCGCTGCGCCACCAACACCAAAAGCTGGCCGATTGCGGCGTCATCGTCCAGCACCAGCAGCCGGCCTTTGGGGGCGTCGCTTGCGGCGGGTTTTATGGGCTTGGAGGGGGTGGTCATGGGCACAGGCTTTGCAGCCATTCTCGTGCGTTGCCGGCAAAAGTGACGTAGGTCAACATCGCCAACATCGCTGACACCGGCCCGTATCATCGTTTGCATTCCATCATGCAACCGACGATGCGGGTTATTGACTTGAGCAGCAGTCGCACCCGCACGATGCCGCGTCCGATGGTGCCGGCGCAGCGCCGATGAGCATCCGGGCGCGGCTGCTCTGGTTGACGGGCCTGGCTGTTCTGGTGCCGGCGTTGCTGGGCCTGGCGCGCTTTGTGCAGGTGCGCGATGCCACCATCGTCGAAGACACCAACCGCCTGGTGCAGATGGCGCAAGCCCAGGCGAAGACCATCCGCGAGCGCACGCAGGGCACCGCCCAGTTGCTGTACGGCCTGGCGCGTGCGCAAGACCTGCAGCCGGGCAGCAGCCGGCAAGCCTGTTCGGCCTTCCTGACCCAGGTGCGCGAGGCTTATCCGCAGTACACCGGCATCATCACCATCAGCCCCGAGGGGCGCTTGCACTGCGACTCACTGCGCAGCGGGCGTGAACTCGACCTCAGCGACCGCCTGTACTTCAAGGCTGCGCAGAAAGCGCCGGGCGGCATCGTGCTGGAGCCCACTTTTGGCCGCATCACCGGCCTGCCGGTGTTGCAGTTGGCGCAACCGGTGCGCACCGGCCAGGGTGAGCTGATGTTTGTGTTGGTGGCTTCACTGAACTTGCACAAAGTGGTGCACAACGAGCGGCCGGCGGTGCACGGGGCCCTGCACCTGCAGCTGCAGCAGTCGCAGCGGATGGAAGCCGTCGGCCAGCTGACCGGCGGCATTGCACACGACTTCAACAATCTGCTGACGGTGGTGATGGGCAACGCCGAGCTGCTGACCGAGCAGCACCACAACCAGCCCGACTTGCGCGTGCTGTCAGAGATGATTTCGCATGCCGCGCAGCGTGGTGCCGAGCTCACGCAGCGGCTGCTGGCTTTTGCGCGCAAACAGGCGCTGGACCCTTTGCCGGTGGACGTGAACCGGCTGCTGTCAAGCCTGGACGCGCTGCTGCGGCGCACCTTGGGCGAACACATCGAGATCGAACTCGTTTGCGGCGCCGGCCTGTGGCCGGCTTTGGTCGACCAGGGGCAGCTGGAAAACGCCTTGCTGAACCTGTGTCTGAACGCCCGCGACGCGATGGCCGGCGGCGGCCGCCTGACGCTGGAAACCAGCAACACGCGGCTGGACGACGACGACGCCAGCCGCCACCCAGACGTGCTGCCCGGGCCGTATGTGATGCTGGCGGTGTCGGACACCGGCCAGGGCATCCAGCCGGCACACCTGCAACGCGTGTTCGAACCCTTTTTCAGTACCAAGGAAAAATGCAAAGGCACGGGGCTGGGTTTGTCGATGGTCTACGGCTTCATCAAACAGTCGGCGGGCCACGTCAGCATCTATTCCGAACCCGGGCACGGCACCACTGTCAAGCAGTACCTGCCGCGCGCGCAGAGCGCGGGGGCGCCGCCGGTGGCGTCGGGTGCAGTCAGAACCGCAGCCACGGCGGCAGCTGCGGCCACAACCGCGGCCACCACCGCAGCCGGTGGCCATGAGCTCATTTTGCTGGTTGAAGACGAAGAGGCCGTCAGGCAATATGCGCTGGCCGCATTGCAGTCGTTTGGCTACCAGGTGGTGGTGGCCAGCGACGGGCCGTCGGCCATGGCCGTGCTGCAGCAGCGCAGCGACATCGACCTCTTGTTTACCGACGTGGTAATGCCCGGCGGCATGGACGGCCGGGTGCTGGCCGACGCTGCACGCCGGCTGCGGCCGGCGCTGCGGGTGCTGTACACGTCGGGCTACACCGAAAATGCCATCGTGCACCACGGCCGGCTGAACAACGGCGCGCCGCTGCTCGGCAAACCCTACCGGCGCAGCGACCTGGGCCGTGCCGTGCGCCAGGCCCTGGCTGCGGCGGTGGGGGCTGGCCCGTGAGCCTGAACGCGCACCGTCGCGCCACAATGCAGTTCACCCTGGATGTGTATGCCCCTGCCCACCGCTGTTATTGAAGCCGCCATCGTTGACCTGGACGGCACCCTGGTGGACACCGTGGGCGACTTCGAAGTGGCGCTGGCGCGAGCGCTCTCCGACCTGGGACAGCCGGCCGTGGGCCGGGCCTTCATCGCGCGCACGGTGGGCAAAGGCAGCGAACATCTGCTGGCGCGCGCGCTGGCAGAGGTGGGCGCGCCGGCAGCGTTGTTCGACGCCGTGTGGGCCCGTTACCAGCACCACTACCTGGCCATCAACGGGCAATATTCACGGGTCTATCCGGGTGCTCGCGAAGGCCTGCAGGCACTGCGCGCCGCCGGCTGGCGCCTGGCCTGTGTGACCAACAAACCCGGCAGCTTTGCGCGCCCGCTGCTGGCGCAAAAAGGCCTGAGCACCTTCTTTGACCATGTCTTCGGCGGCGATGCTTTTGCGCGCAAGAAGCCCGATCCACTGCCGCTGCTGCAAACCTGCCAGGCCATGGGCACGCTGCCGGCGCGCACGCTGATGGTGGGCGACAGCAGCAACGACGCAGTGGCCGCCCGCGCCGCCGGCTGCCCCGTGGTGTTGGTCAGTTATGGCTACAACCACGGCGAGCCGGTGGCCAGCGCGAACCCCGACGCCGTTGTAGACCGCCTGGACCAGATTCCCGCGCTGCTGGCGGGTTTTGAGCCTGGTTTTGAGCCGGGTTATGAGCCTGGTTTTGCGCCTGTTGCAACCCGGTAACCGACGTGATCACAGAACTTGAATTTCAAAGCCTGGCCAGCCAGGGCTACAACCGCATTCCGCTCATCAAAGAGGCTTTTGCCGACCTGGAAACTCCCCTCTCGCTGTACTTGAAACTGGCCGGTGGCGCGCCGCACAGTTTCTTGCTGGAAAGTGTGGTGGGGGGCGAACGTTTTGGCCGTTATTCCTTCATCGGGCTGCCCGCGCG
>JAYUPP010000079.1:0-4903 GCA_043760045.1 Betaproteobacteria bacterium | reverse complement strand
CGCAGCCCTTAGACTGCTCTGCATGCTAGAAACATTCACCCGGTTGACAGGCCACCGGCCGTCAGTCAGGATTGCATGGGTATGCAGTTCGACCAACCAGGCGGCCCAGCCGAAGCCGGCACTCACTAAGCCGCATGACACAAAGCCCGCACCTTCGGCGCCGCGCAGCCGCCGACACCACCCGACGCAACGTCACCTCGTTTGACGTGGCGCGTCTGGCCGAGGTGTCGCAGTCGGCCGTCAGCCGCAGCTTCACCCCGGGCGCCAGCGTGGCGCCCGAGACCCGTGCGCGCGTGCTCGAAGCCGCGCGAAAGCTGGGTTACCGGCCCAACGCCATCGCCAGCACCTTGAGCACGCGCAAGAGCCGCATGATCGCTGTGGTGCTGTCCAACCTGCAGAACCAGTTTTACCCGGTGGTCATTGAAACGCTGTCGCAGCGGCTGCAAAAAGACGGCTACCACGTGCTGCTGTTTGTCACCGAAACCGAAGACGCTGACGAACTGTTGGTGGAGCTGCTGCGCTACCAGGTCGACGGCATCGTGATGGCGTCCACCCACCTGTCCTCAGGCTTGGCGCAGCAGATCGCCGACGCCCGCATACCGGTGGTGATGTTTAACCGCACCAGCAACAAGGGGCGCATCAGCACGGTCAGCTCGGACAACCTGGGCGGTGGCCGCGCGGTGGCGCACTTTCTGGCCGACGGTGGGCACAGCCGGGTGGCTTACTTGGCCGGAGCTGAAGACTCTTCCACCAACCACGACCGTGAAGAAGGCCTGCGCGCCGGCCTGGCCGAGCGCGGGCTGCGCGTGGTGGCACGAGCCGTGGGCAACTACGAATTTCAGCGTGCCGCCGTGGCCACTCAAGAACTGTTTGGCCGCCTGGTGAGCAGCACCGATCGACCCGACGCGCTGTTTGTGGCCAGCGACCACATGGCCTTTGCCGCCATCGACACCCTGCGTGGCGCTTTAGGCTTGCGCGTGCCCGAAGACGTGTCGGTGGTGGGGTTTGACAACGTGCCGCAGGCCGCCTGGGGGGCCTACCAACTGACCACCGTAGAGCAAAGTGCCGTGCCGATGATTGAAGCCACCGTGCGGATGCTGATGCAGCAACTGGAAGACGACGCCGTGACACGAGACCACGTGGTGGTGCCCACGCATCTGGTGCTGCGGGCTTCGGCAAGGCGGCCGCAGTGAGTACGAGAGTGAGCAACACAATGAGCGCCGCAGCTCACAGCCTGCCCGGCTTTGACGTCGAGTTCAGCAGCCTGGACGACTACATCCGCGTCATCACCGCGCGCATCTGGGAAGGCCGCCAGGTCGACGCCATCCACCGGTACTACAGCGAAGACTGTGCGGTCATCACGCCGGGCGGCACCAGCCAGGGCGTGGACACGGTGGTGCGCGGCACGCTGGAAACGCTGCAGCAATTCCCGGACAGGCGGTTGCTGTGCGAAGACATCGTCAGCGCGGGCGACGCTGAGAACGGCTTTTTGTCGTCGCACCGCATCGCGTCGACCATGACCCACCTGGGCAACGGCAACTTTGGTGAGGCCACCGGCCGTCGCCTGCAGGTGCGCACCGTGGCGGACTGCGTGTGCGTCGGCAACCGCATCGTGCACGAGTGGCTGGTGCGTGACCAAGGTGCCATCGCGCTGCAAATGGGCAGCACGCCCCGGGCGATGGCGCTGAAGTGGCTGGACAGCAAAGGTGCGCCCAACCTGCCGCTGTGGCAACCGCCCGCGCCCGCTCATTGGCACAACCCGCTGCACAACACACCCGGCGCCAGTTTGCTGGCCCAGACTTACCGCGGGCTGTGGACGGGCGACCTCGCGGTACTGCAGCAAAGCGCTGACGAAGCCATCGCTCTGCACTTGCCCAACGGCGAAGCAGCCCTGGGCGTGGCGGCGGCCGAAGCCCTCTGGTTTGGCTACACAGCAGCCTTTGCCGGCGCCACCTTGCACATCGACAGCCTGGCCGAGCGCGTGGAGGGCGGCCGCACACCGCGTGTGGCCATGCGCTGGCGCTTGACCGGCCTGCACAGCGGTGGCGGGCGCTTTGGCCCGGCCACGCACCACCCTGTCGAGATCCTGGGCATCACCCACGCCGAAGTCGACCACGCCCGCGGCCGCATCCTGCGTGAATGGGTGCTGATCGACGAAGTGGCCTTGTGGATGCAGATCCTCAGCCCATGAACCCAGCCTTGTTTCAAAGCACCCGATGGCCCGCATCCAGCTGAAAAACATCGCCAAGCGTTGGGGCTCGTCCACCGCCGTCGAACCCATGTCGCTGGACATCGCCGACGGCGAATTTCTGGTGCTGCTGGGGCCCAGCGGCTGCGGCAAAACCACCACCATGCGCATGGTGGCCGGGCTGGAAGACCCCAGCGAAGGCGAGGTCTGGATCGGTGAGCGATGCGTCAACACGCTGGAGCCCAAGGACCGCGACGTGGCCATGGTGTTTCAGAGTTATGGCCTGTACCCCAACATGACGGTGGCACAGAACATCGGCTTCCCGCTGAAGATTCGCGGGCTGTCGGCCGCGCAGATTGAACCTGCGGTGCACAAGGCCGCGCAGCAGGTGGAACTGATGGACTTCCTGCAGCGCCGGCCGAAGGAGCTGTCGGGTGGGCAACGGCAGCGCGTTGCGCTGGCGCGCGCCATCGTGCGGCAGCCGGCCGTGTTCTTGATGGACGAGCCACTGAGCAACCTGGACGCCAAGCTGCGCGTGACCATGCGCGCGCACATCAAGCACCTGCACCACAGCCTGGGCGTGACCACCATCTATGTCACCCACGACCAGATCGAGGCCATGACGCTGGCCGACCGCGTGGTGGTGATGAGCCGCGCGCGCATTCAGCAGATCGGCACGCCGCAAGACATTTATGAACGACCGGCCAACCTGTTTGTGGCCGGCTTCATTGGCTCACCCCCGATGAACCTGGTGCCGGGTAGCTTGCAAGGCGGTGTGTTCAGCGCGCCGGGCATGCGCATCCACGGTTTCACAGCGGCCGACGCGGCGAATGTGGTGTTGGGCGTGCGCCCCGAAGACCTGGGCGTGGTGGCGGCCGACGACGCCGCCGCTGCCGTGGCCGTGGCCGCCGAGGTGTTTGCATTTGAGCTGACGGGCGACGCCACGCTGGTGACCATCAAGCAGGGCGACTTGTTGGTCACCGCCAAGGCCGGCAAGGACTACCGCAGCGCCATGGGCGCACGGGTCGGCTTCAACACCGATGCATCCCGCTGCCACCTGTTCGACGCCAGCACGCAGGCACGCATCGCAACCCGGGATGCGGTGTGACGGCTTCAGTGCCACTTCGCAGACGCTCGCTGTTGTTGGCGGCGGCAGCGGCAGCGGCCACGCCGACGCTGGTGTTGGCGCAATCGCCCACCAAGTTGACGGCCTCGTTGGGCTGTCCCAACGTGGCCGGCAGTGGCGAGGTGCACCTCATCGGCAACAGCTTCCCCGCGGTGGCGCACGTTGCGCGCATCGCCGAGGGCTGCGCGCGGCCGGGGCTGCGCGTGGTGTTCAAGCTCACGCCGCAGGCTCGCATTGAAACCGAACAAGCTTTTGCAGCACAGGGCCGTTCGCCGTTTGATGCAGCCCTGGTTTCGATGGCGGTGTTTGCCAACCTCTATGCGCGGCGCCAGTTGCAGCCGCTGGACGACCTGGTGCAGAAGTTCAGCTCCCGTTATCGGCTTGAAGAGAAGATGCTGGTGCGCGTGGACGGCCAGGTGATGGCCATCGCCTTCCTGCAGAACACGCAAAACCTCTACTACCGCGCCGACCTGTTCGCCAAGCACCGCCTGGCGGTGCCCACCGACTATGCGCAGATGGTGCAGGCCGCAGCCGTGCTGCAAAGACAGGAACCCAGCATCCGCTTCCCCATCGCACAGGGTTTTGCCAAAGGCTTTGACGCCAGCACCGAGTTCACCAACATCCTGTCTGGCCTGGGCGGACGCTTTTTCCAGCCCGGAGGCGCAGCGCCCGCTTTCAACAGCGACGCAGGCGCGCAGGCCATCAACGTGATGCGCAGCCTGATGCCCTACATGACACCCAATGCGCTGGCCAGCAACGCCGACGACGTGGTCAATCAGTTCCAGCAAGGCAGCGCCGCGATGGGTGTTCTGTGGGCCAGTCGTGCATCGCGCATGGACGACGCCGCAGCGTCAAAAGTGGTGGGTTTGATGCAGTTCGCTGCAGCCCCTGCCGCGCGACCCGGTGGACGCTGCGCCGCGCACTTGTGGTGGGACGCCGCCGTGTTGCCGCGTAACAACTCGCGCCAACGCGAAGCAACGTTTCATGTGCTGATGGAGGGCCTGAGCGAATCCGCCGTGAAGAGCGGCAACGACCTGGGGCTGTGGGTGCGTTCGGTCTTCGAGCCCGGGCGCTTGGGTACCGGGGTGGCTTTGTCGCAGGCCGCAGGCGCGCCCGTGTGGCCCAGCGAACCGTTCTTCAGCCTGGCGCATGGAGAAGTGGGCAAATTGTTGCCAGAGGCACTGACCGGTGAACGCACGCCCAAAGCCGTGCTGGACGCTGCGGCGGCGGCCTATGCGCGTTCAGCTGCTGAGAAGGGCTTCATCAAACCAGGGGCCGCCGCATGAAGCTGCGCAGCTTTGTCGGCTTCGTGGCGCCGTCGGTGCTGCTGATGTTGGCTTTGCTGGCGTTGCCGATGGTGATGACGGTGCTGCTGTCGGTGCGCAACTGCGCGCTGCAGATGGAACTGGTCACCGTGCAGCAGACCGGGCCGTTTGGCGCCCACGAGGTCACGACCCAGCGCGCCAAAGTGAGTGCCGATGGCCGGGCGGTGCAGGCCTGCGAATGGGTGGGACTGGACTACTACCGCAAGGTGCTGGGGCTGGATGCGGCTGCATCGCCTGCGGCGCCGCCCGCTGGAACTTCGGCGC
>JAYUPP010000078.1:0-13634 GCA_043760045.1 Betaproteobacteria bacterium | reverse complement strand
AGGTGGGTGATGACTGCATCCGCGCCCGCGTGCCGGTGGACACGCGCACCTGCCAGCCCTACGGCATTCTTCACGGGGGAGTGTCGGTGCTGCTGGCTGAAACGCTGGGCTCGTGCGCAGCGGCTTCGGCCGCGCCGGTGGGCCACCGTGCGGTCGGCCTGGACATCAACGCCAACCACTTGCGCAGCGTTGCTTCAGGCTGGGTCACCGGCACCGCGCGCGCGGTGCACATCGGCCGCAGCACGCATGTTTGGCAGATTGATTTGGTGAACGACGAAGGGCAGCTGACCTGCGTGTCGCGCATCACGATGGCGATCTTGGGCCCGCCGGCCTGAGGGTGCCCAGCGCGCGAATTTTCCTAACTGCCTGGTGATGGGGCTGCGGTGATCACCACCGCGCGAAAGTCATTCACATTCGTCAGCGTCGGCCCGGTCACGACCCCGGCACCCAGTGCTGCGAAGAATCCGTGCCCGTCGTTCTGCGCCAGGCTGTCCAGCGGGCGCAGGCCCAGGGCCCAGGCGCGGGGCAGGGTGGCGGGCCCGATGCAGGCGCCAGCAATTTCTTCCTGGCCATCGACGCCGTCGGTGTCGGCCATCAGCGCATGAATGTGTGCGTGGCCACCGGTGGCGGCGGTGAAAGACAGCAGGCATTCCACGTTGCGCCCGCCACGGCCCTGGCCGCGCACGGTGACGGTGGTCTCGCCGCCCGACAGCAGCACGCAGGGCGGCGCAAAAGGCTGGCTGCGCGCGGCCGTTTGCAGCGCGATGCCGGCCAGCACTTTGCCCACGTCCCGCGCTTCGCCTTCCAGCGCGTCAGAAAGGATGTGTGGCGTGAACCCGGCCGCGCGCGCCACCCGGGCTGCCGCTTCCAGTGCCATCTGCGGCGTGGCCACGATGCGGGTTTCGGCGCGCGCAAGCAGCGGGTCACCGGGTTTGATCGATTCACCTTCGCCACTTTGCAGCACGTGCATCACGGCCGGCGGCAGCGTGATGCCGTAGCGGCGCACGATGGCCAGCGCGTCGGCGCAGCGGGTGGGGTCGGCCACGGTGGGGCCCGATGCGATGTCGAGCGGCCGGTCGCCCGGCACGTCTGACAGCAAGAGTGTGATGACACGGGCCGGAAAACAGGCCGCTGCCAAACGCCCGCCCTTGATGGCCGACAGGTGACGGCGCACGGTGTTCATCTCGCCGATGGTGGCGCCGCTGGCCAGCAAGGCACGGTTCACCGCCTGTTTGTCGGCCAGCGTCAGGCCGGGCAGCGGCAGCGGCAGCAGCGCAGAGCCGCCGCCGGAGATCAGGCACAGCACGATGTCGTCTTCATGCCGGCCCTGCACCAACTGCAGCAGGCGCTGGGCGGCGCGCAGCCCGGCTTCATCGGGCACGGGGTGCGAAGCCTCGGCAATTTCGATGCGCTGGCACGGCACGCCGTAACCGTAACGCGTGACCACCAGGCCCTGCAGCGGGCCGGGCCAATGGTCTTCCACCGCGCGCGCCATGGCGGCAGACGCTTTACCGGCGCCGATGACCACCAGCCGCCCGCCGCCCAGTTCAGCCGTCGTCGGCAGGTGCGGCGGCACACACAGCGCCGGCTGGGCCGACGCCACGGCGGCGTCAAACATCTGGCGCAGCAGTGCGGCGGGCGGGGTGGGTTGCGGGGTGGGTTGCGCTGTGAGGGCCGGCGCTGAAGGGGTGGGTGCAGTCATCGGGGCGGTCATCGGGGCGGTCATCAGAGCAGTCATCGGCACAGTCATCGGAACTGCAGGCGGCCTGGTCCAAGCTGAAGGTGACGCCATTGTGGCCAAGCGCCGCACCGGTCGTTCTTGCCACTCCGGCGGCACCGGCCGCTGCGAACATGCTCAGTCCAGCATCGACACCGCAGGCGGCGCGTCGGCGTGCGTCTTCGCCAGGTCTTCAAATTCCACCACGTTGTCGATCTCGGTGCCCAGCGCGATGTGGGTCACAACAAACGACTTTGCCGAAGGCACTCACCAGGCACTGATACACCCGCGGCGGCTTCATCGGCACGCTGTCGTAATTGGTTTTGCACTGGTCGTCCACGCTGCGCTTTCGGGCCCGGCACTCTGCCGCCCAGGCGGTCCAGTCGGGCGGCTTGCCGGCCGCTTTCCATTCGCGTGCCACGTCCACCAACATGGCCAGCGCAGCGCCGGCGTCTGACACCAGGCCCAGGTCGGGTGCAAACACACGGCCGATCTGTGTCGGTTCGATGTCGATGTGGATGAAACGCCGGCCCTTGCAATACACCACGGGTGACCCGGAGTGGTGGTTCGCCCAGCGCTTGCCGATGCCGAGCACGAAGTCGCTGGCCCGCATCGTGGCGTTGCCGTAGCGGTGGCTGGTTTGCAGGCCCACCATGCCGGCCATCAGCGGGTGGTGGTCGGGAATGCTGCCCCAGCCCATCAGCGGGGGGATCACGGGGATGCCGGCGGCTTCAGCAACCTGCACCAGCAGTGCGCAAGCGTCGGCATTGACGCCGCCGCCACCGGCCACGATGAGTGGCTTTTCGGCTGTGCACAACATCGTCATCGCGGCTTCAATCTGCCGCCGTGACGCGTCACCGGCCTGGCGATGCTGGCGATGTCCACCGCCTGGAAGTCTTCTTGGTGCAAACGCGCGCGCGGCGCCTGGCCGGTGATGCACAGGCTGGGTATGGAATCGGCCTGCGGTGGTGGTGCGGGGCGCGCTGCGATCGAACAACCTGTCCAGCCTGCTGCTGGCCGCAACCGAAGGATTTGGCGTTGCTGCATTGCCGCGTTATGTGGCTGAAGGGGCGCTGTAGTCGGGTGTGCTGATTCCGGTGCTGGACCGGTGGCAAATGCCGCAGCAGGAAATTCATGCGGTGTTTCCCTCGCCGCGCATGATGACCGCCAAAGTGACGCTGTTCATCACCTGGCTGCAGTTGCACCTGGCCGACGGCTGGTGGGGGCGCGCGGTGGCCAGGAAAAGGCGGGCTGTGGCGGGCTGATGGCAGGGCCGCGCAGGGCGTTACAGCTTGTTGCGAATAACGTAACAAGGCTGTGGCATGTGGGCACGGCAAACGGGTGCTCGCGAGCGCCGCGTTGCCGCAGTGATTGGCGTGCGCTGCGTCAGCGTTCAAACCGCAGAGCCCGCACCGAAAGCGCGGCCAGGGTTACCCCGCAAATGGGTGGGTATCTCTGCCAACCGGGCGATATTGCCAAGCGTTGACTGGGGGCTCTTGGTACTCTGTCGCCATGCCTTCCACTCATTCGTCACCTTCCGCAGCAGAGCCTTTGTCACGTTCCGTAGAAGCTCAGGGTCTTGCAGCTTTGCTGAATCTCGACGCCCATCTGGAGATGGGGCGCATCCATGCCGCTGCTGAACAGGCGGCGGCAATGGCAACGGCAATGGCAACGGCAAAGGCCACACCAGCAGCAGCTGCAAAAATCACCGAGCCGGCTGCTGAAAGGACCGCAGAAAAAGTGACCAACGAGCCGCCAAGTCAGAGCGCCAGGACGGCCCCCGCGCCGCTGCAGGCATGCGCCGCTGCGGTGGCCGGTGTTGCTGCTGCTGCAAGCATTGATGCGGCGGCTGAAGCCGCGCCCCCACTGGGTCGCATCGGCCCTTACGAGCTGAAGGTGGCGCTGTCGCACGACGGCGTGGGGCAGGTTTACAAGGCCTGGGACAGCAACCAGAACATCGACGTCATGCTCACGCTGCTGGACCTGGAGTCTGACGCGCGGGACCACGAAGTCATCATCGCGCAGCTGCAGCAGTCGGTGCTGGCCGCGTCGCGCTTGCAGCACGCAGGGCTGGCCCGCATTCACGATGCGGGTGTGGTGGGTGCCGGTGTCTACATCGTCAACCTCTGGCTGCCCGGGCGCACGCTGGCGCAGGCGCAATGGGCCGGCTGGCAGCCCACCGCCCGGGTGGCCGCGCAGATGGTGCACGACCTGGCACAAGCGCTGGCCCATGCCCATGCGCACGGCGTGCTGCACGGTGGGCTCAACCCGTGCACGGTGATGCTGGATTCCGAGGACCGGCCCACCGCCCTGGGCTTGGGGTTTGCGTGCACTGCGCATGCGTCAGACCTGCCTTCGATGGACCCCCTGGTCAGCGGCGCTGCGCCCTACCTGGCGCCAGAACAGTTGCAGGGCGGCGCGGTGGACGTGCGCACCGACGTGCATGCGCTGGGTGTGCTGCTATATGAGCTGTTGGCCGGCCACCGCGCCTATCCGGGCGAAACCGTGCCCGAGGTGGCGCGTGCACTGATGACGCACGACCCGGCGCCGCCGCACTGGCTGCGGCTGGACGTTCCCGAACGTTTGTCGGCCATTGCCATGCAAGCGCTGCAACGCAACCCGGCAGCGCGTTACGCGCACGCCCGCGAAGTGGCCACCGCCTTGCAAGCCTGGCTGCAGCAGTCAGAGCATGAAACCGATGACGCGCGCGTGGCTTTTGTGGCCGCGCAGGCGGCGCCCAAGCCGGTGCGCCGCCCGCCATACTGGGCGGCGGCTTCGCTGCTGCTGGTTGCGGGCCTGGCGCTGGCGCTGGCGTTGACCTGGATCGATCGCCAAAACATCGAGGCCACGGGCACCGTGCAGAACGCAGCTGATGGGGTTGCGGAACCAGCCACGGCGACCATCGCCGTCAATGCAGATAACGGTGCAGTTGCAGCCACACCGGTGGCGGGCGGTGACGGCGGCGCCGTAGCCCTTGGCCAGTCGCCGCAGACCCCGGCCACCGTGCCTGGCACCGCCTTGGCGGCCAGCGCTGCAGACGCGCCGGTGCAAAGCCCTGAGCAAGCTGCCAGGCACCCCGCAGCCTTTGCGCCCGCGCTCAAAACAGAGCCGGTGGCTGTGGCAGCGCAAACTGCGCCGTCACCGCAAACCGTGCAAACCGTGCAAGCTGTGCCACCCTTGCCGACCGCTGCAGTCACTGCCCAGGCGCAGCCGCAGGCCCCGTTTTGGGCCCAAGCCCATGCGGCCACCGGATCGCGGCCTGCCACACAGCCGTCCACACCGCCCAGACTGCTGCCGAGCACCCCCAAATCGGTTGCCCGTGACAAGCTCCGGCCTGCGCCCGATAGGCGTGCGCCCGTTGCGCCGGCTGTGCTGCAGACCGGCACCGTGCAGCTGGCCGTCAGCCCCTGGGGTTATGTGGAAGTGGGCGGCAAGCTGGCAGGCGCTTCACCACCGCTGCATACATTGACCTTGCCCGAAGGCAGCCACACCATCACCATTCGGAACGAAGACTTTGCGCCCTTCGTCACCACCATACAAGTGACAGCCGACAAGGCGGCCACCGTGCGGCACCGGTTCGCACAATGAGCGTTGCAGGGGGCCGTGCACCCAAGGGCAACCGGGACGCATTGCTGTTGACGCTGACGCTGGCGTTGGCGTTGGCGCTGCTGTTGACTGCGGGCTGCGCAACGCCACCGCCGGCTGCACCGCCGCCAGCGCCACCGCCACTGGGGCTGGCCGACGTGCTGGACCGCCCCGCCGAGCGGGCGCTGTTTGAAGGCATGCGCGCTTATGACGATGGCCAGTATGAGCTGTCTGAAGCGGCGCTGCGGGCGGCGCTGGCCGGCAATTTGCGCAGCGCGCGCGACAGGGCCAGTGCATTCAAGCTGTTGGCTTTCATCTACTGCACCAGCAATCGAGAAGCGCAGTGCGAGGCCGCGTTCAAGGCCGCGCGCGATGCCGACGCAACTTTTCGTCTCAATCGCGCCGAGGCGGGCCATCCGCTGTGGGGCCCCGTCTACCGGCGCCTGTCGCGGCAGCCCTGAAAGCGTCAAGCCCGCCGCTGCCGCCGCTGCCGTTGCAGCAGTTGCAGCCGTTGCAGCAGTTGCAGCCGTTGCAGCCGTTGCCGCTTCAGCGTTTCAGCGTTGCGCCGTTCCCTGCCTCAGGCGGCGGGTGCGGCCTTCGATTGCAAGGCCTTTAAATCAGCGCTGGTGTTGACGTTGAAGAAGGCGGCCTCGTCTTCAAACACCACGGTTGCAAAGCGGTGCTGCGCCGTCCAGCGGTCGATCTTGCGGCCACCGCCCTGCAGATAGGCCACCAGGCTTTCCAGCAAGTCGGTTTTCAGCAAACAAAACACCGGTTGCAGTTGCACCTGGCCGTGCTGCAGCGTGGCGGCCAGCGCGAGGTCGGCGTTCTCTTGCTGCAGTGCTTGCGCCAGCCGCTGCACCAGCTGTTCCGGAAAGTGTGGCGTGTCGCAAGGCACGGTCGCCATGAAGGGCGTTTCGCAGTGTTCCAGGCCGGCCAGCCAGCCGGCCAGCGGGCCGGGGTGGTCGGCCACGGGGTCGGGCCAAACGGTCACCCCAAACGATTCATAAGCCGCCAGGTTGCGGTTGGCGTTGATCATCACCGTGCCCACCTGCGGCTGCAGGCGCAGCAGCGCGTGCAACGCCAGCGGCATGCCCTGGTGGCTCTGCAGGCCTTTGTCGACGCCGCCCATGCGTGTGCCGCGCCCGCCGCACAACACCAGGCCGGTGATTTCCTTGGCATCCATGACCGGTCAGGCCTCCAGCATGTCGAAGGCTTGTGTTTCGACGGCCACATAGCGCTGTGTGAAGACAGCCAGCGCCGCGTAGACGGCTGCGTTGCTGCTGGCTTGCACGGCGTCGCAAAAAGCGTCCAGCCAGGTCTGCAGGTGGGCACGGAAAAAGCGTCGCTGTTGCTCCAGGTTGCAAACCGCCGCATCGTCGCCGGCAATCAAGTAGCGCATAACTTCGAAAATGTAGGCCACGTGATCTTCGGTTTCCACCGCCGTTTCGTCGCGCGCCAGGCCCAGCACCGCCAGGTCGCCGCGCAGCGCTGCCAGTGGCCTTTCGTTGAGCGAACCGCTCAGGTAGTAAGAACCATACGCAAACACTTCCGGCTTGCCCACGCCTTGAAAGAGCGCTGCAAATTCCGCCGCCGCAGCAGCGGGCGTGGTGGCGCGCAGGGCTGCCACCAGGTCGTGCCAGGGGGCGGCCAGCGCGGCGCCTTCCACTTCGGCTTCCGTCACCGCCACTTTGAACTGCTGCAGCAGCGCAGCGTCGGGCGGCGCCAGCCACAGCCGCGCGAGCAGGCCGTACAGCTCGGCGCGCGCCAGCTCTTCATGGTCGTCGGTGCTGCCCAGGTTCAGCGAAATGGGGGCAGCATGGGGGGCTGCAGAGGGTGGAGTGGACATGCCGGGGCTCACAAAGTCGGTGAAATAAATCGGTGTTTGAACAGCCGTGCTTCGGCAGCGGTGTTCACAGATCGGTGATACGCACTTCGTTCGGATTGCTGTGCAGGTCGATGACGCGGCAGTCACCGCACATTTTCAGGCGTTCGGCGGCCAGGCCCTGAAATGCAGCGTGGCCGGCCAGTTTGCCGATCATGTTTTCGATGGCCAGCAGCGTGCCAAAAGGCTTGCTGCAGCGCACGCAGCGGTAGGGTTCCATCTCGGCCAACACACGCGCGTTTTTGCGCGCTTTGCCGCCTTCGGCCAACCACAGCCGGGGCTGCAGCGTGATGGCGTCTTCAGGGCAGGTGCTGGCGCACAAACCACATTGCACGCAGTTCTTTTCGATGAAGCGCAGCTGCGGTTTGTCGGGGTTGTCGGCCAGCGCGGCTGCGGGGCAGGCGCTGACGCAGCTGAGGCACAGCGTGCACTTGGTGCTGTCCACCACCAGCGTGCCCAAGGGTGCACCGGCGGCCGGCAGCGGCAGCACTTCAAGCGCTTGCGGTGCCACGGCCAGCAGGTGGTCGATGGCCAGTTCCAGCGTGGCGCGTTTGTCAGCTTGCGCAGCAAAGGTGCCGGGGCGTGAAACCGTCTGCGCAGGCGGTGCGCGCAACGCTGCGTCCAGCGCAGCCAGGCCGCTGGCCTCGGGTGTGCCATCAACAACGCTGACCTGCAGCAGCTTGAAGTGTTCACCGCGATAGCCCAGGCCCGTCATCACCGCCTGCGCCACCGCCATCTGCTCGGCCAAAGCCTGCCGGTATTCGGGCGCTTCCTCTGCCGTCAGCAGCACCCACACCTGGTTGGCGCCTTGGGCGATGGCGGCCAGCCAGAGGTCGATGCCGACGCTGGCGGTGTGCCACAGCGGCAGTGGCAGTACACGGGCCGGCAGGCCCATCAGACCCTTCCCCGGCAGGCCCATCAGACCCTTCCCTGGCAGGCCCACCAGACCCTTCCCCGGCAGGCCCTGCAGGCTGCGACCCGCACGAGCGCTGCGGCCCAGCGCGTCAATCACCCGTGTGCCAGCCTCTTCGCTGTGCAGCAGCAGCGCCGCGTCGCGGCCCCCGGCGTGGTTGTAGGTGTTCAGCGCGGTGCGCAGGCGCCGGCCCATGTCGGCCGCGCCGGGGTAGCCGAATGTCATGGCGCCGCTGGGGCACACGGTGCTGCAAGCGCCGCAGCCCACACACAGGTGCGGCTCGACGATGACACCGCCAAACGGCTGGCCTTTGGTTTTGCCCTTGCGCGACGCGTCGCTGCTGATGGCGCGCGCCGAGCACACATCAATGCAGGCGGTGCAGCCGATCTGTTCATTACGGCTGTGTGCGCACAGCTTCTGCTGATAGTTGAAAAATTTGGGCTTTTCAAATTCGCCCACCTGTTCACGCAGCTTCAACACCGCGTCCATCAGCGCGCTGACGTTGGCTTCGCGCGCGGGCACATGCCAGTAACCCTGCGGCGCTTGATGCTGGGTGAAGGCAGGCTGCTCGCGCAGGTCCAGCACCAGGTCGTAACGGCCGCTGTGTGCGATGGGTGCGCGCTGAAAGTCAATGGCGCCGGCGGCGTCGCAAACCCGCACGCAGTCGCGGTGGCTTTTACAGGCGGCCAGATTCACCTGGTAGTCCAGCCCGATGGCGCCTTCGGGGCAGGCATCGACGCAGGCATTGCAGCGCGTGCACAGGTCCAGGTCGATCGGGTTGTGGCCTGCCCATTCAACATCGAACTGGCCCAGCCAGCCTTGCACGCGCAGCAGCTGGCCGGTGTGGGTGGCGCGGCCGTGGATCTGGGCCAGCGCGCCGCCGTTTTCCGTCACCAGCACAGTGACGTCCAGCCGGTCTTGCAGCAGCGCCGCCGCGCGCTCTGCGGGCTGTGCCGGGCCCACCACCAGGCAGCGCCCGGCCGAGCGGTAACTGACGGTGGCCACCGGTTCGGGCAGCGGCAATTGCGCCACGGCCAGCAGCGCTGCGATCTTTGCGGTGGCGCCGTTTGCGCCGTTTGTGCCGTTTGCGCTGTTTGCGCTGTTTGCGCCAGATTTGTCGCGCGACCAGCCTCCGGTTTCACGGATGTTGACAAAGCGTATCGGGCGCTCAGTGACCGGTGCGGCACCTTCGGTTTGATCGTTCAGTTCCAGGAACAAACTGCTTTCCTGCGTGCACGCCACCAGCAGTTCATCACCACTGGCGCTGGTGGCTTTGGCAGCCCGCTGAAAGGCTGGCGCTTCACGCCGGCACAGCAGCGTGTGCACGGTGTCCAGCCCGTCAGTGTGCGCGCCCGGTGTTTTCGACAGCGCCAGGCGCAGGGCCGCAGCGTCCAGCGCCATCGTCTGGTTGCAGTTGCAGATCAGTGTTTTCATCAGGGATTGCTTCGGCGGTGAGTTCGGCTGTCAGTGCAGCCGGCAGTTCGGCAGGCGGTTCAGGGTGGCTCGGCGCTGCAGTCGGTGGCTGCGCCGCGCTGCCATCGGGTGGATGTTTCTTGGCGGCGGCGTCTTCTTCGTCGTCATCAAACAGTCCCAGCACCTGCGATTGAAACATCTGGCGCAGCATGCCCGGGGGCAGCGGGTCGGGCTTGCCGTAATCGTCGATGTAGACGTCCAGACCGTCCATCACATTGAAGTGCGGGTCGGAGAAGAGCTTGGCCAGCGCGGCGTTTTTGACGTCGGGTTGCACGCTCTGCGCCATGAAGCGGGAATAGTCGGAATCGCGTGTCAACGTCGCCACATCGGCCAGGGTGGGCAGCGCTTCGGCAGCGGCGGGTGCGACGGGTTCGGGTTCGATGGCGACGCGGCTGTTCGTTGCGGCTGTGGGCAGTGCCGCTGAGTCGGGTGGTGTGGCTGTTGCGGCAATGGCGGCTGTCAAGGCAGGTTGTGGCGATGCTGATGGCGCCACACCGGGCGACCCCGTGGCCGTGCCCTCGCGCACCTGCGTTTTGCGTCGGGACCAGCGCGACAGGAATCCGGTGTCTTCTGAGTCGACGGCCGTCATGTGGGTGCGTTTTTTGGGCAGGCCCGGGCGGCCTGCAAGTTGCGCATGTTAAGGCGCTTAGACTGGGCTCTCTTCAGCACAGGGGCGGGTTTGATGACGCAGCGACAGGCCATACAAGTGGCGGTGGTGGTGGAGCGCATCGCCGAGCCCAATGCCTGGGAGGCCTGGCGCTTCAAGCTGGCCGAGGTGGTGCCCGACGAAGGCGCTTTCGGGCCCGATGTGCGCTGCTTGTACGACGACGGCAAAGTTTCGCGCTGGCTGCACCCGGGCTTTACGGTCGAGCTGTTTGCCGACGAGTGCAAAGGTTACTTTCTGAACCTCACCTCGGGCCGGCCGGCCTGGTTTGTTTCGTGGTGGGTAGACGATGCGCAGCCGGCGCGTGTGAACCTGACGGCGGTCAGCCTGTCGTACATCGAAGCCGACCGCCGGATGACGGCCGAGGAGGTGGTGGAAATCGTGCCGCTGGACGCCGAGCTGTGTGAATGGCTGCAGGCTTTCACAAACGAAAACTTCAAACCCGACACCGGGCGCAAAGTGCGAGCGATGTCGTTCCTGGCGCCTGAAGAACGGGAGCGGCAGGCGACCTTGGGGGAAGTTGAGCGGCAGGTGGCCCAGGGTGATGGCATTCAGCCCGCGCCCAAACTGAGCAATGAAGCGCTGCGCGAACTGTTTTTGTCAGACCCGCATTTCGCCCAGACCGATGACCTGAATGTGCGGGTTGACGAAGTGGCCAGCGTTGCGCTGTCGCCGCTGGCTCGCCAGCACAAGATTCAGCAGGCGCGGGCGCTGGGTTTGCTGGACGATGAACTGTTGGACCAGTCGCCGGAAGACCCCAGGCAGCCGGCAAGCTGATTCAGCCGCATGCCAGCAGCCCCAGCTGCTGCGAAAAAACGGCCTCGGCGTCGGCGCCGTCCAGGCAGCGCAAATCAAAACGCAGCAGCCCGTCTTCGATGCGCCCGACCACCGGCACCGGCAGGGCGCGAAAGGCGGCCGCCAGTCGCTGCACCTGCTGGCCGGAACGTTTGGCGCCCGGCCGCGCGCCAATGGCCAGGCAAGCGCTTTGCAAACGGTCCACCGGCAATGAGCCGCTGCCGATCTGGCTGCTGCAGGGCAACACCTGCACCGCCAGATGCTGCAAAGCCGGCACGCTGCCCAGCAGCTGCCTCACAGCGGGCAGCAAACGCGCGGCTGTTTGCTGCACCTCAGCCTGGCTGCGTGTCAGCAGGCGCAGCGTGGGCAGGCGCTGCGCCAGGCGGTCGGGATCGCGGTACAGCTTCAGCGTGGCTTCCAGCGCCGCGATGCTCATCTTGTCCAGCCGCAGCGCGCGTTTCAGCGGGTGTTTCTTGATCTTCTGGATCAGCAACCGGTCGCCGACGATCAACCCGGCCTGCGGGCCGCCCAGCAACTTGTCGCCGCTGAAGGTGACGACGTTGACACCCGCCGCCAGCGACTGCGCGGGTGCGGGCTCGGCGGGCAAGCCCCAGCGTGTGAGGTCCACGAGTGTGCCCGCGCCCAGGTCTTCCACCAGCGGCAGGCCGTGTTGTTTGCACAGCGCAGCCAGTTCGGCCAGCGGCGCACTGGCCGTGAAACCCTGGATGGCGTAATTGCTGGCGTGCACCTTCATCACGAGGCCGGTGCGCGTGGAGATGGCGGCTTCAAAGTCGCGCAGATGGGTGCGGTTGGTGGCGCCCACCTCCACCAGCTTGGCGCCGGCGCGTTTCATGATGTCGGGGATGCGGAAAGAGCCGCCGATCTCGATCAACTCACCGCGCGACACCGGCACTTCCTTGCGGTTGGCCAGCGCCGCCAGCACCAGCAGCACTGCGGCGGCGTTGTTGTTGACGGCGGTGGCGGCTTCGGCGCCGGTCAGTTCACGCAGCAGGCCTTCAATGTGATCGTCGCGGTCGCCGCGCACGCCGCTTTGCAGGTCAAATTCCAGGTTGGCGGCGCCGCGCATCACGGCCATCACGGCATCGATGGCCTCAGGCGCCATCACCGCGCGGCCCAGGTTGGTGTGCAGCACGGTGCCGGTCAGGTTGAAGACCGGGCGCAGTGCGGGCTGCGCTGCTTCAGCCAGACGTTGCTGGCAGCGGTGTTCAAAGTGCGCCGCATCAAAAACCGTGGGCGCTTCCTGGGCGCGCGCCAGGTCTCGCCATTGCTGCAGCACCGACCGTGCCGCAGCCAGCAGCGGCGCGCGCCCATGCAGGGTTGCCAGCGCACGCAGCGTGTCGCTTTCAAGCAGCTGGTCCAGCGGGGGTGGGTGGTGCAGTCGCGTGTTCATCGGCAACAGTGAAGACCGCACGGTGCGTGGGTGGCGGAGGGGGGTGGGAGTCGAACCCACCTGGGCGCTGCAAGGCAGTCCCACCCGGTTTTGCAGACCGGACGCCCCACCGGGGGACGATCCTCCTCCAACGCTGCTCGGTATGACAATAAAAGTAAAAGATTTCCATGATCACGGGGCGCTGCCCTGTGATCATCGAAGTCAGCCGCCAAACACCTTGCGGGGGTCGTGGCGGAAATGGCGGCCCAACTCATCGCGCTTGGTCAGACCGATCTCGTCAAAGTACTCTACCAGCGGCACCGACAGGTGCCGGCTGATGCCGGTGGCTTCGCGCAGCTCTTTGACGTTTAAACGTTTGTGCGGGTCGGCCTCGGCCAGCGTGTGCGCCTGGCTGGCCAGCTGCAGCAAATGCGCTGTCTGGATGAAATATTCAGCGCCCACCGGGTGCACCTGGCCCATGTGCTGCAGGCGCTGCATGACACGCAACACCTGGTCTTTGCGCAACGTGCGGTCGCGCAGCAGCATGTCGGTCAAACGCGGTGGAAACACACCGCCTTCGTCCAGCCAGGGTTTCATGCGCTCCCACAACTGTTTGTCGGCGCCTTGCAGCGAAGCGTCGTGCGTGGCCAGCGACAGATGGGCCGCACTGCGCTTGAGCACCGCGTCTTTCACCAGTTGGCGCAGCAGCAATGCAAAAACGGCAGCGGTGGGCTTGTCGCGAACCGTGCGCTGCAGCTGTTCTTGTGTCAAGCCGGGGCTGTCGGGCTGCTGGCGGTGATGGCCGGCCAGGTGGTTGGTGACGGCACCGGAGTAACGTTCAAGTTGTCCCGGGTTGAACAGCCTTGCACGGCCACCTTCGGCGATGCTGCGGTGGGCCACGGCCAACAGCAGCGCCTGGCGCTGCGCAGCGTCCAGGCCCCACTGCGTTGCGAAAGGCTGTTCGTCCACGCCCTCGCGTGGCTGCAGCGCCAGCCACGCGGCCAATGCTGCGGCGGCAGTGGGCTGCTGCAATGCGGCCAGGATGGCCAGCCGCTGGCTGCGGTGGCGCCGCGTGGCGGGCGGGAAGGCGTCCACCACGACGCCGCCGCCCAGCGTGCGCAGGGCCGACTGGTCGCGCAGGATGAAACGGTCGCCGTGCAACGCGGCTATCGGGCGGTCCAGCTGCAGCTGCACCAGCCCGCTTTGGCCGGG
>JAYUPP010000077.1:0-4915 GCA_043760045.1 Betaproteobacteria bacterium | reverse complement strand
GGTGTTGCAGCATGCTGAGCACGGTGTTCAAGTCGCCGTTGTTGTAGTTGAAGATGGGGAAGTAAACGAGGTTGCCGCCATCACCTTCGGCAAAGTGGTCGTACAGCGCCTCCAGCGCCGTGCAGTGGCGCTGTTTGGCGCGCACCAGAAAACTCTGCATCACATGCGGTTCATAGTCGGGTGTGCTGCCGGGGGTTGCGGCCAGCGCAAACATGCGGCCGGCTATCAGTTCGATGCGTGCCAGCAGAATGTCCACCAGCGGTGGCACCGGCGTGCCGTCGCCCGACAGCGGCTGGCTTTTTTCATTCAGGATGCGCGCTTTGCGTGCCGGGTCGCGCAGCGGCGCGCTCGGCCAGCGGCAAGTGGCTCACTTCCCTGTAGCCCGGAAAGCCCATGAAGGGGTGAAAACTGGCGTCCAGCCCGTTGATGACGCCAATGCCGCGCGCGGCGGTTTGCAAGTAAAGCGGCAGGCCTTGTGCCACCGCGCTTTCCACGCGGTGGCGCATGGCCTGCCACTGTTCACCGCCGGGGTCGCGCTGCAGCCAGGTCATTGAAAGCGGCCGGCCGCTGGCGCGGGCCAGGGTTTCGACCAGATCAAATTCGGCGTTGAAACGTTCAGCGCCGCGCAACAGGTCGAAGTCGCTGACGAGTTGCACCACACCGTGATCCAAGCCTTCAAACGCAGCCGCAAGCCCCGCCAATTCGGTCGCGCCGGCTTCAGATGCCGGCGTTTCATGGCCGCGTGCGGTGCGGTGGTTATCGGTGCGGCCGGTGGAAAAACCAGCGGCGCCGGCCTGCAGCGCCGTGCGCAGCAGCGCGCGCATGGCCGCGATGTCTGCAGGCGTCGCGGCCTGATTCGCCACCGCGCGTGGGCCCATCACTGCCATGCGCAGCGGGTCGTGTGGCACCTGCACCAAGAAGTCCAGGCTGTGCGGCAGGGCGTCCAGCACGTCCATGTACTGCTCGAAGCTTTGCCAGTTGAACTTCACGCCTTCGGCCAAAGCCGCGCCGGGGATGTCTTCCACCCCTTCCATCAGCGCAATCAGGTCGGCCTCATGGCCCGGCACGTTGGGCGCGAAGCCCACGCCGCAGTTGCCCATCAGCAGCGTCGTCACGCCGTGGTGGATGCTGGGGCTGAAGGTTTCGTCCCAGGTGGCCTGGCCGTCGTAGTGGGTGTGGATGTCCACGAACCCTGGCGTTAGCCAGGCGCCGTGGGCGGCGATGTGGTCACGCGCGGGGGCCGTGATGCGGCCGATGCCTGCGATGCGGCCGCCTTGCACCGCCACGTCGGCGGTGTAAGGCGGCGCGCCGCTGCCGTCAACCACGGTGGCGCCTTCAAACAGCGTGTCGAGCATCTTTTTTTCTCCAGTACACCACCATCACCAAGCCGCTGACGATGTGCCACATGCCCCACAGGCTGGCGATGATGACCATGCCCAGGTCGGCGTTGAATTGCACGGCAATGATGCCCAGCGCCAGGCCGCTGTTCTGCATGCCGCCCTCGATGATGATGGCGCGCCGGTCGGCTTGCACCACAGCGAAAGACTGCGCGCTGAACCAGCCCAGCAACAGACCCGCCGCGTTGTGCAACACCACGATCAGCAGCAGCGGCAGGATCTGCAGGTTCAGCAACTGGCGTTCCTTGATGAGCCCCAGCACGATGAAGGCCAGCAGCGCCAGCAGGCTGAACTGGCCCAGTGGTTTTTTGATGCGCGCCGTCAACAGGAAGTAGCGGTGGCCCACCCACAGGCCCAGCGCCATGGGCACCGCCAGCAGCGCCAGCAGGCTCCACCAGATGGCCGAGGCGTCGATGTCGAGTGTCTTCAACCACGCCGCAGTGTTGGGGTTGCTCGACACCATCCAGGTGAAGTTCAGCGGCGTCAGCAGCAGCGCCAACACCGCAGCCACGGCCGAGATGCTGACACTGAGCGCGGTGTTGCCGCGCCCCAGATGTGTGATCACATTCGACAGGCTGCCACCCGGGCAACAGGCCACCAGGATCATTGCCGCCTCCAGGTTGGGCGGCAGGTCCAGCACCAGCGTGGCAGCCCAGGTGGCCACCGGCAACAGCACAAATTGCGGCAGCAGCCCAGCCACCACCGCACGCGGTGTTTTGGCGACGTTCGAGAAGTCGGCCAGCTTCAGTTCCAGCGCGACGCTGAAAACCATGGCCGCCAGCACCAGGCTCAGCAGCAGTTGTTGGGTGGTCATGGTGTGCCTTGCATCACTGCTTCAAAGTGCGCCCGTGCAATGTGTTCGCTGACACCTTCGATGCCCGGCGCCTGGTCGACGATCCAGCCACGCGTGGCTTGCACGTCGGGCATGGCTTCGCGCAGCGTGCGCACCGCGCGTGCGTTGTCGCCGCGCCCGGCTTTCATTTCCAGCGCGATGCGTTCGTGGCCGCGATCCAGCACAAGGTCGATCTCGGCGCCCGCCGCCGTGCGCCAGAAGTAGGCCTGCGAAGCTGGGTGGCTGAGCTTTTCGCGTCGCAGCACGTCTTCAATCACAAAACCTTCCCAGCTGGCGCCGCGCGCTGGGTGGTTGGCCAGCTCTTCAGCGCTGGAAATGTTCAGCAGGTGGTGCAGCAGCCCGCTGTCGCGCACATACACCTTGGGCGATTTGGTGAGGCGCTTGCCGACGTTGCGAAAGTAGGGCGGCAGCCGACGCAACAGATAGATGGCTTCCAGCACGTCCAGGTGGCGCAGCAAGGTGTGGTGTGAGACACCCAGCGAGCCGCCCAGCGCCGAGGCGTTGAGCAGGCCACCGTGCTGGTGCGCCAGCATGGTGAGCAGCCGGCGCATGAACACCGGGTCGGCGCGCACGCCGTACTGCGGCAGGTCGCGTTCCAGCAGCAGGCGCAGGTAAGACTCCCACCACCGGCGTGAGCTGCCGCGCAGCGCGTCTGGGAAACCGCCTTTCAGCCACAGTTGTTGCCAGCTGTAGCCTTGCGGCGGGGCGCGGGGCTTTGCAATTGACTTCGCAATTGAGTTCGCAACTGAGTTCGCAACTGAGTTCGAGATTGAGTCGCCAACGGCGTGCGCGCCGAGAGTGTTTTCCGGGGCCCGACCTTGAGCCGCCTCTGCGGCTGTCAGCGGGTCGAGTTCGAAGACCGCAGCGCGCCCGGCCAGGGACTCAGACACGCCCCGCACCAGCGCAGGCTGTGCCGAGCCCAGCACGACGAAACGCCCCATGCGCGAGCGCTGGGCGTCAACGGCGCCGCGCAAAGCGCTGAAAACCTGCGGCACGGCCTGCGCTTCGTCCAGGATGAAGGCAGCGCCGGCCTCCAGTTCGAAACGGGCATCGCTGCGAAAACGATCGGCCGTTCGGGGGTCTTCCAGGTCGCGGTAGACATGGCCTTCAAACGCAGCGCGTGCCAGCGTGGTCTTGCCCACCTGGCGCGCGCCCAGCAGCAACACCACCGGGAATTCAGCCGCTGCAGCGTGCAGCACAGGAACAAGCGCTCGATCAAACATGCCTGCATTTTGGAAGACAGGATTCTAAAATGCAAGCCTAAAAGAATGAAAGTCTGCGGCCAATCTCGGCGATGCGCGCGTCAGATTGCTTTTACCCGCGACCGTGCGCGATCGGCAGTCAGCCGCAATCAGGCCGGCACCGCCACGGCCGCAACACCGTGTTGCAGCACCGTGCTGCTGCACCAGCGCCTGCACCAGCGCCTGCACCGCCGGCAGGCACGACCCGCATTCGGTGCCGCAACGCTGCTGCTGCTGCTGCTGCTGCAGCAGGGCGCCCAACCAACAGCGGGCCCTTTGCACCCCGCAGGCGGAATCTGCTACCGCCTGACCCTGACCCCAGGCCCACCAGCCGAACGCCACCCCTGATGCCCAGCCCCCGCCTTACCCCTCGCCCGCCTTGAACAACTGCTGCTCACCGCTTGCGACGACCTGCGCGGCAACATGGACGCCAGCGAGTACAAGGAATACGTCTTCGGCATGCTGTTCCTGAAGCGCGCCAGCGACTTGTTCGACCAGCGCCAGGCACAGATCCGCCGCCAGGGCGCCGAGGAAGGCGCGAGCGCTGACAACGTCGCCTACAGCCTGGAAGACCCCGATCAGTACTCGGGCCCCTACTTTTACGTGCCGCCGCGAGCCCGCTGGAGCCAGGAGTGGACCGACGAAAACGGCCAGCGGCAGCCGGCGCTGAAGCACATCAAGGAGAACGTCGGCTCCATGCTCAACAAGGCGCTGGAGGCACTGGAAGACGCCAACGCCGACGCGCTGCAGGACGTGCTGAAAGGCACGATCAACTTCAACCGCAAGATCGGCCAGACCACGCTGCACGACGACACGCTCGTCAACTTCATCCAGAACTTCGCCAAGATTCCGCTGCAGGACGAAGACTTCGAGTTCCCCGACCTGCTGGGCGCGGCCTACGAATACCTGCTCAAGACTTTGCCGACCAGGCCGGCAAGAAGGCCGGCGAGTTCTACACCCCGGCCGAGGTGGTGCGCGTGTGCGTGGAGGTGTGCGACCCGCAGGAAAACATGCGCGTCTACGACCCCACCTGCGGCTCGGGCGGCATGCTCATCCAGGTGCGCGACTACCTGCGCGAGCATGGGCGCAGCGCACAGCAGGTCTCGCTGTAGAGGCAAGAGAAGATGGGCACCACCTGGTCCATCTGCAAGATGAACATGCTGCTGCACGGCATCCCCGATGCCGACATCCGCAAGCAAGACACCTTGCGCGAGCCGCAGCACCTGGAAGAGGACAGCCAGCTCAGGCGCTTCGACCGCGTGCTGGCCAACCCGCCCTTCAGCCAGAACTACATCAAGAAGAACATCAAGTTCCCGGGCCGCTTTCCGGTGTGGCTGCCCGAGAAGGGCAAGAAGGCCGACCTGATGTTCGTGCAGCACATGCTGGCGGTGCTGAAGGCCGACGGCAAGCTGGCCACCGTGATG
>JAYUPP010000076.1:0-4916 GCA_043760045.1 Betaproteobacteria bacterium | reverse complement strand
ACCTGCAGCACGACCCGCGTGGCCTGGCGGTGCTGAACGCTGCCGTGGCGCGCGCCGGCTGGGTGCAGCAGCGGCAGCAACGCGACATCGACAGCGGGACCATCAACAACATCGGCAGCGGCATCGCGATGGCACGCTACAAAGGCACCGGTGCCTGGTGCGCCGTGGTGGCCGAAGTGCAAGCGGGGGCCACGCTTGCGGTACGCAAACTGACCCTCGCCGCCGACCTGGGCGAAGTCATCAACCCCGACGGCGCCGCCAACCAGCTGGAAGGCGGTGCCATCCAGGCCACCAGCTGGGCGCTGCTGGAAGCCGCCCGGCCCACGCATGCCGGCTGGGCTGAATACCCCATCCTGCGCTTCTCGCAAGTGCCGCAGGTGAACGTGCTGTTGATGCCGTCCACAGAGCCCCCGCTGGGCGCTGGCGAGGCATCGATGGGCCCCACCGTGGCAGCCATAGCCAACGCCCTGCACGACGCGCTGGGGGTGCGTGTGCGTGACCTGCCCTTCAGCGCTGAACACATCGTGGCCGCAATGGACCGGCCGCCCACTCAAACGCTGGCCCGCCATCACAAGGACAAAACATGACCGTATTGAATCTGCTCTGCGCTGGTGCCGCCCAAGGCCTGGTGCAAGCACTGCAAGACCGCTTCAAAGCCGAGACCGGCGCCACCATCCAGGCCCGGTTTGGCGCCGTGGGTGCGATGAAGGAAGCGCTGCTGGCGGGCGCGCCCTGCGACGTGCTGGTGCTGTCGCAGGCGCTGACAGACGGCTTGGTGGCTGCCGGCCGGCTTGACGGCAACAGCCGCGCCTTGCTGGGCCGCGTGCGCACCGGTGTGGCCGTGCGCGCCGGCACACCATGGCCCGCAGTTGCCACCGCCGAAGGTTTGAAGGCCGCGCTGCTGGCCAGCACCGGTGTCTATTTCCCCGACCCCGAACGCGCCACCGCCGGCATTCACTTCGCGAAGGTGCTGCGTGAACTGGGCGTTTACGATGCGCTGCAAGGCCGCTTCAAAACCTATCCCAACGGCGCCACCGCGATGCGCGAACTGGCGGCCACGGCCACGGCCGCGGCCCACCCCATCGGCTGCACGCAGGTGACCGAGATCCGCTACACACCGGGCGTGGAACTGGTGGCGCTGTTGCCGCCGCAGTTTGAACTGGCCACGCCCTACACGGCGGCCTGCAGCAGCCACAGCCAGCAGCCCGTGCTGGCGCAGCAACTGATTGACTTGATGACCGGTGCCGACGCCTTGCCCCTGCGCAGCGCCGGTGGTTTTGAAAACTGAAAACAGGCACCCTGTATGAAACTGAATGGCGAACACCTGCACCAACATCTGCACCAACATCTGCTCCGACGTCTGCTCCGACGTCTGCGCAAACAGCTGCACCCACATCGGCTTCTGGCGGTTGCAGCAGCCACCCTGTGCACCACCGCGCTGGCGCAGGACTACCCGCACAAGCCCATCCGCATCGTGGTGCCGTTTTCTCCAGGCGGCGCGGTGGACGGCCCCACGCGCGTGGTGGCGCAAGAACTCGGCAAGCGCCTGAAGCAGCAGGTCATCGTTGAAAACAAACCGGGTGCCGGCGCCACCATCGGCAGCGGCGAGGTGGCCAAGTCGGCGGCTGACGGCTACACGCTGCTGCTGGCTTCACAAACCAATGCCATCAGCGCCAGCCTCTACCCCAGGCTGCCCTTTGCACCCATCGACGACTTTGTCGGCATCTCGCTGCTGGGCCGCGAACCGGGTGTGCTGGTGGTGCACCCGGACACACCTTACAAAACCGTGGGCGACTTGCTGGCGGCGGCCAAAGCACGGCCCGGTGAACTGAACTACGCCAGTTCGGGCAACGGCAGCGGCCAGCATTTGTTCATGGCGCAGCTGGCGGCCATGGCCGGCATCAAACTCACGCATGTGCCTTATCGCGGCAGCGCGCAGGCCACCAACGACGTGCTGTCGGGCATGGTGCCCATTTCCATGCCCGGCACCGCCGGCATGATGTCGCACATCAAGGCCGGCAAGCTGCGGGCGCTGGCCACCAGCGGCAGCACCCGCTCGCCTCAGTTGCCTGACGTGCCCACGCTGGCCGAGAGTGGCCTGACCGGCTATGCGGCCTATGTGTGGCTCGGCCTGCTGGCGCCCAAAGGCACACCGCCGGCCATCATCGAGCGTTTGCACCGGGAACTGAAAGCCGTGCTGGCCACATCCGAAGTCAAAGCCCACTTCACCGAGGCCGGCATTGAAATGGTGGGCTCCACACCCGGCGAAATGGACAGCTACTTCCGCGAAGAGCGCGACCACTGGGCGCGTGTCGTCAAGGAATCGGGCGCCAAAATAGATTGACTGATCAACAGATCACTGACTAGAAACAGCACAAGGACAGCGCATGAATTCCGTCACCGGCCAGGAACACTGGGCCACCAAAAAAACGCCCGCTGGCGACGTCAAACTTTTCCTGTGGGAAAAGTTTGTCGGCAGCCCGGGTGAGGAACAGAGCGGCAAACCCGCCGTGCTTTTTGTGCACGGCTCGTCGATGGCCAGCCAGCCCACGTTTGACCTGACCGTGCCCGGCCGCCCCGACAGCAGCGTGATGGACTGGTTTGCGCAGCAGGGTTTTGTCTGCTGGTGCGTGGACATGGAAGGTTATGGCCGCAGCGCCAAACACCGCGACATTTACTGCGACATTGCCAACGGCGCTGCCGACCTGGCCGCCGCCACGGGCTACATCGCCGCCACGCGCGGCACGCCGAGCTTCCTGACCTACGGCATCAGCAGCGGCGCGCTGCGCGCCGCGCTGTTTGCGCAGAAACACCCTGAGCGTGTGTCCCGCCTGGCGCTGGACGCTTTTGTCTGGACGGGCGAAGGCGCGCCGACGCTGCTGCAGCGGCGCAAGAAACTGCCCGAATTCCAGGCCACCAAACGCCGCCCGATCGACCGCGCCTTCGTGCGCAGCATCTTTGCGCGCGACCACGCAGACTGCGCCGACGCAGCCACCGTCGAGGCCTTTGCCGACGCCATTCTGGCGTTGGACGACAGCATGCCCAACGGCACCTACATCGACATGTGCAGCAAACTGCCGGTCGTCGACCCGCTGCAGATCAAGGTGCCCACACTGGTGCTGCGCGGGCAGTTTGACGGCATCGCCGGTTTCGACGACCTGCTGCAGTTTTTCAAACTGCTGCCGCACCCCGACAAACAGTTCACGGTGCTGAACGGCATCAGTCACGCCAGCTTTCAGCAGAAGAATTACAAGATGGTGTATCAAATACTGCACGCCTACTTCACGCAGCCGGTGCCGATCTACACCGACCTGGCGCCGCACTGATGGTGCTGAAGCTGCGGTCTGGCGCGTCGGTCTGACGGGCTCCCCCTGTGAGCTCACAAATCTGGGTGGCCGCCGCCACCGGCGCGGCGTTGAGCCTGGGCCTCATCGTTGCCATCGGCGCGCAAAACGCCTTTGTGCTGCGCCAGGGCCTGCGGCGTGAACATGTGGGCGTCATCGTGGCCTTTTGCGCCGTCAGCGACGCGCTGTTGATGGCGGCAGGCGTGGCCGGCCTGGGCCGCCTGCTGGGCAACAACCCGCTGCTCGCCACCGCGCTGACGGCCGGTGGCGCACTGTTTTTGTTGGCCTACGGTGTGCGCGCTTTGCTGCGCGCCCGCCACCCTTCTTCATTGGCTGCGGCGCCGGGCTCGGCCAGCATCAGCCTGGCTGCCGCACTGGCGCAGGCGGCAGCCTTCACCTTCCTGAACCCGCATGTGTACCTGGACACGGTGCTGCTGGTGGGCAGCGTGGGCGCGCAATACAGCGGCGGCGTGCAGTGGTGGTTTGCCGCCGGTGCGGCCCTGTCCAGCCTGCTGTGGTTTGCGGCGCTGGGTTACGGCGCAAGGCTCTTGGCACCGGTGTTTGCACGGCCGCGCGCCTGGCAGGTGCTGGACGCCTTGATTGGCCTCACGATGTTGCTGCTGGCGGGCATGCTGGCCTGGCGGCTCAAGGGTTGACACGGGCTGCGAGTCAACTGAACTGGGGATGTTTGCCGCTGCAACCCTGCGTGCCTGCATACCCATGAATTCGTACCCGGCATGTCATACTCAAGTACACACAGTGCAGGAGTACGTCATGGAAGTTGCCGAGGTCACGCTGGCCGCACGCGGCCAGATCGTCATACCCAAAGAAGCGCGTGACGCGCTGGGGCTCAAACCCGGTGCGCGCTTGAGCGTGCGTGTGGAAGGCAGCCGCCTGCTGATAGAAAAACGCGTCAACCTCGATTTGAGCCGCTGGATGGGTCATGCGGTGGATGACGGCTTGAGCACCGAACAGGCGCTGACCGAACTGCGCGGGCGCCCGGTGCCATGGCGAGCCGACGAAGCGCGCGAACCGGGAAATTCCATCAAACCGACGATCAAACCTGCCGTCAGGGTGGGGTCGAAAACTGTCGTCACAGCGCGCGCTGCCGAAAGCGGTGCCAAAAGCGGTGCCGCCAGCAAACGCAAGGCGCCGCGCGGATGAAAACCGCGGTTGATTCCAGTGTGCTGTTCGACATCGTCAAAGGTGCGCCAGGCGCAGCAGCGGCGCAGTCGGCACTGGAAGCCGCGCTGGCGGCGGGCAGCGTGTTGGCTTGCGCTGTGGTGGTGGCCGAGCTGGGGCGCTACTTCACCCGCGACGACGCCTTGCTGGAATTTCTGGCCGATTGCCAGATCGAGCACGACCCCATGAGCGTTGACACTGCCGTGGGCGCCGCGCGCATGATGCGCGCTTATGCGCGCAATGCGGGGCCGCGCGAGCGCCTGGCACCCGACTTCCTGATTGGCGCGCATGCCCTGCATCAAGCCGATGCCCTGCTGAGCACCGATGCCGGCTTCTTCCGCCACTACTTCAAAGGCCTGAAGGTGCTGGCGCCTCAGTCGCCCGCCGGCA
>JAYUPP010000075.1:0-4934 GCA_043760045.1 Betaproteobacteria bacterium | reverse complement strand
CTTGATCAAAACCACCCGCGTGGAAGGCCTGCCGTCGGCACCCACGGTGGCCAGCGTCATTGCATTGGGCTCGGGCAGCTGCGCCTGCAGCGCTTGCTGCAGCCAGTGCTGAAACTGCTGTAACGGGGAATCCGCGCTCGCCGATTCATCCAGCTCGTCACGTTCGTAGCTTTTGCGCAAGTCGGCGATGTTCATGGCGCCAGTATAGGAACGCTGGCCAAAAGGCGCCGCAGGCTGCGCCGCTGCAGGCGCCGCCGTACAAGGTCATCCCTTACGTAGTTGGCCGTAAGTGGTTGGACGTAAGTGGTTGGCCGTAAGTGGTTGGCCGTAAGTGATACGCCGTAAGTATTGCTCCCACTTGCTGCGGCGCAGCAAAGGCCGCATTCTCGGCGGCACGTCCAACATCTGGATACGCGCCCACCCGCCGCCCTGCAAGCTGCACGCCCGCTGCCACCGCCCCATGCGCTACCGACCCACCATCATCGTGCTTGCAGCGGGCCTGGGCAGCCGCTTTCGCAGCCGGGCTGGCGACACCCCGCACAAGTTGGCGCAGACTTTTGGCAGCAGCACGGTGCTGGGCACCACGGTGGCCCACGCGGTGCAGAGCCAGCTGCCGGTGCTGGTGGTCACCACCGACCCGCTGCTGCCGGTGGTGGCCACACAACTGGCGTCGCGCGACATCCTGGTGTTGTCGGCAGCCGAAGCAGCTCGTGGCATGGGCAACACCATCGCTGCCGGCGTGGCCGAACGGTCGGGCGCGCCGGGCTGGCTGGTCTTGCCGGGTGACATGCCACTGGTGCAGCCCGGCACGCTGCTGGCGGTGGCCACGGCGCTGGAGCAAAACGCCGTGGCGCACGCTGAACACCTGGGGCGGCGCGGTCACCCGGCAGGCTTTGCCGCCGAGCTTTATTCAGAACTGGTGAAGCTGCAAGGCGACGAAGGTGCGCGCCGCATCATTGCGCGCTACCCCGCATACGGTGTGGACGTGGCCGACCCCGGCGTGCTGCTTGACATCGACACCGCCGCCGACCTGCAGCTGCTGCGCAGCAAACACGCCGCCGCGCAGGGCGGGGGGCAGGCCGCGGTGCCCGCCGGCGACCTGCAAGCTGCCGTGCCCTCAGGGTCTCAGATCAACCTGTGACCCGGCCAGCCTGATCGCCCCCCCTGCGCGCGGCTTGGCCACGGCTGCTGCAGGCGCCTGCCGATAATCAGCGCATGGTGAACACCCCTCTTGCCCTTTGCACACCGCGCCGCTGCTGGCGTGCGCCGCTGTTGGCACTGTCTGTGGCACTGCTGGGTGCGGCCCTGGCGGCGCCCACGCTGGCCGCCCCAAGCGCGGCAAAAACCCAGAAAGCCAAGGCCAAGACGGCCAATAAGAACAGCGCGCAGCGGCCCGGCAAGAGCCGCAAGCCCGCAGCCGCCACAGCGCCCGGCGGGCCGCTTTGGGGCACACCACTGGCCGTGCGTGCATTTGCGGCCCAGGTGGCTGCCCACCACGGCCTGCCGCAGGCCTGGGTGTTGGCCCAGCTGCGCAGCGCGCGGCGCGTGCAGGCGGTGCGTGAACTGGTGATGCCGCCCCCGGTGGGCACCGCCAAAAACTGGGCCGCTTACCGCGCGCGCTTCATAGAACCCGAGCGCATTGCTGCCGGGCTCGCGTTCTGGAACAGCGCGCTGCCCTGGTTGCACCAGGCCGAACAGCGCTACGGTGTGCCGGCCGAACTGGTGGTGGGCATCGTCGGCGTCGAGACCTTCTACGGCCGCGTGATGGGCAACTTTCGCGTCATCGACGCCTTGACGACGCTGGCCTTCGACTTCCCACCCGGCCGCCGCGACCGCAGCGAGTTCTTCAAATCCGAA
This sequence comes from Betaproteobacteria bacterium, assembly GCA_043760045.1. Classification (GTDB taxonomy): domain Bacteria; phylum Pseudomonadota; class Gammaproteobacteria; order Burkholderiales; family Burkholderiaceae_C; genus Rubrivivax. The sequence continues at coordinate 3,077 of JAYUPP010000075.1, read as the reverse complement.
CTGGAAGCGCTGCTGCTGCTGAGCCACCGCCAGGGCATTGCACCTCACACTTTGAAAGGCAGCTTTGCCGGTGCGATGGGTTTGCCGCAGTTCATGCCCAGCAGCATCACGCGCTGGGCGGTGGACATGGACGGCGACGGCCGCATCGATCTGCAAAACAACCTGGCCGACGTGGTGGGCAGCGTGGCGCATTACCTGGCCAGTTTTGGCTGGCAGCAAGGCCTGCCCACGCATTACGCGGTGGCGCCGCCGCCACCGGGCGCCGACCGCGCGGCGCTGCTGGGGCCCGACATCGTGCCCAGTTTCAGCGCCGGCCAGTTTGCCGAGCGTGGCGCGGTGCTGGACGACAGCGGCCGTTTGCACAGCGGCCCGCTGGCGCTGGTGGAACTGCAAAACGGCGCGGCACCGGCCAGCCATGTGGCGGGCACGCAGAACTTTTATACCGTGACGCGCTACAACTGGAGCAGCTACTACGCGATGGCGGTTATCGAACTGGGGCAGGCGGTGGCGCGGCAGCGGGCTGCCATGTCATCGACAACTTCGTCCACGAACACATCCACCACGTCGCCCATCGGCGCCGCAACCGCCGCGCCCGGCTCAAGCAGTCGCTGACATCGGCAACAGGAAGTCGCGGCTGATGCCGACGCCCAGGTTGCCGACACGGTCCAGGAACTGGGTCAGGTAGGCGTGCAAACCGGTGGCCAATATTTCGTCGATGCGCCCGTAACGCAGGTCACTTTTCAAGCGGCCGGCGCGGCGCAAGGTTTCGCTGCTTTGTTCGTTGGCCACCCGTTGCAAGTTGGCCACCGCTTCGTTCATGCAGGCGGCCAGTGAACGTGGCATGTCGGGGCGCAAGATCAACAGTTCAGCCACCTTTTCAGGGTCTATGACGTTGCGGTACACCTTGCGGTAGATCTCGAAACCCGACACCGAACGCAGGATGGCGCTCCAGTGGTAGAAGTCGACCTCGGCGTTGTCCTGGTCGGCTTGGTGGCCAAAGTAGTCGCTGCCGGTGAGGGCCTGAAACTTCACGTCCAGCAGCCGCGCGGTGTTGTCGGCGCGCTCCAAGAAGGTGCCGATGCGCAGGAAGTGCAGCGCCTCGTCTTGCAGCATCGTGCCCACGGTGACGCCGCGGCTCAGGTGGCTGCGAAATTTCACCCATTCAAAAAAAGCACCGGGGTCGCGTTCGAAGTTGTCGTTGCCCAGCATGCGGTTGAATTCGAGCCAGGTCTGGTTTTGTGTTTCCCACACTTCGGTGGTTAGCGCACCGCGCACGGCGCGCGCGTTTTCACGCGCCGCATGCAAGCAGCTGACGATGCTGCTGGAATTGGTCTGGTCGCGCACCATGAAGTCCATCACCGACTGCGCGCTCACCTCTTGGTACTTCTTCGAAAAAGCCCAGGTCAGCTCGCTGATCGACAACAAGCCACGCCAGCCCTGTTCCGTGGTGCTGGCACTTTGCGGCAGCAGCGAAGTCTGGTAGTTGACGTCCAGCATGCGCGCGGTGTTTTCGGCCCGCTCCATGTAGCGCGCCATCCAGAACAAATGGTCTGCGGTTCTTGAAAGCATGTTCGTGGTCTCCTTCAAGCTTCCAGAATCCAGGTGTCTTTGGTGCCCCCGCCCTGCGACGAATTCACCACCAGCGAGCCTTCTTTCAAGGCCACGCGCGTCAGGCCGCCGGGCACCATCTGCACCTGTTTGCCCGACAGCACAAAAGGCCGCAGGTCGATGTGGCGCGGCGCAATGCCGGCCTCGACATAGGTGGGGCAGGTGGACAGCGCCAGCGTGGGCTGCGCGATGTAGTTCGTTGGGTTGTTTTTCAGCACCGCAGCAAATTCCGCAATCTCGGCCTTCGTGGCCGCCGGGCCCACCAGCATGCCGTAGCCGCCGGCGCCGTGCACTTCCTTGACCACCAGTTCATCCAGGTGCGCCAGCACGTAGGCCAGCTCTTCCTTGTCACGGCACAGGTGGGTGGGCACGTTGTTCAAGATAGGCTTCTCACCCAGGTAAAACTCGATCATCTTCGGCACATAGGGATAGATGCTTTTGTCGTCGGCGATGCCGGTGCCGATGGCGTTGGACAGCGTGACGTTGCCGGCGCGCACGACATCCAGCAGCCCTTCGCAGCCCAGCGTGCTGTCGGGCCTGAACACCGTGGGGTCGAGGAAGTCGTCATCGACGCGGCGGTAAATCACGTCCACGCGTTTGGGGCCCTGCGTGGTGCGCATGTACACAAAATTGCTGCGCACAAAAAGGTCTTGGCCCTCTACCAGTTCGATGCCCATCTGCTGCGCCAGGAAAGCGTGTTCGAAGTAGGCGCTGTTGTACATGCCGGGTGTGAGCACCACCACCATCGGCTCGTTGACACCGGCCGGCGCCACCGCACGCAGGGTCTCGAGCAGCAGGTCGGGGTAATGGGCCACGGGCGCCACCCGGTGCGTCGCAAACAGCTCGGGGAAGAGGCGCATCATCATCTTGCGGTTTTCCAGCATGTAGCTCACGCCGCTGGGCACCCGCAGGTTGTCTTCCAGCACGTAATAGGCGCCGCTGCCGTCGGGGTTGCCAGCACGCACGATGTCGATGCCGGCAATGTGTGCATACACTTCAAAGGGTAGGTTCACACCCATCATTTCCTTGCGGAACTGCGCATTGTTCAGCACCTGCTCTGCTGGCACCAAACCGGCTTTCAGGATGCGCTGCCCGTGGTAGACATCGTGGATAAACGCGTTCAGCGCCTGCACACGCTGGCGCAGGCCCGCTTGCATGCTGGCCCATTCATCGCTGGGTATGACACGCGGTATCAGGTCAAAGGGAATCAGGCGTTCGGTGCCGCCGTTTTCACTGCTGGCGTCTTCGTCTTTCGCGCCGTAGACCGCAAAGGTAATGCCGACGCGGCGAAAAATCATTTCGGCTTCGGCACGCCGGGCCTGCATCGCAGAGCTGCTTTGGCGCTGCAGCCAGGTTTCATAGGTGCCGTAATGGCCGCGCACCGCAGCGTCGGCGGCGTGCATTTCGTCAAATGGCGATTTCATTTTTGTGCAGCTCCTCGTCGCAACTGACTTCCAGAATCAAGCAAT
>JAYUPP010000074.1:0-4936 GCA_043760045.1 Betaproteobacteria bacterium | reverse complement strand
AAGGGCTGTCGCGCGCTGCTGTGCAGCGTCTCCGGCAGCCAGCGCCACCGTGGAATGCATCACCAGCGGCGCCAGCACGCCGGCCACTGCAGCATTGGCCAGGCTACCGACGCAGCTTTGCACCGAAGCAGCCATGCCGCGACGGTCGGGCGCTTCATCCAGCGCCATCAGCGTCACCACCGGCACCATCAGCGACCAGCCAAAGGCAAATGCGGCGATCGGCAACATGGACCAGGCCGGATGCGGCTGCAGCGTCAGGTTCAGCAGCACGTTGGCCACCGCAGCCACCAGCATGATGACAAAGCCGTGGCGTATCTGGTGCCGGGGTTTGATGCGCCCGGCCAGGCGCCCCGACCACCAGGCACCGCCCATGATGCCGAGCACGGTGCACATAAAAAACCAGAAAAACTGCCCCGGCAAGAGGCGCAGATGTTCACCCAAAAACGTGGGCGCAGCCAGCACATACAAAAACATGCCGTTGAAGGGCACACCACTGGCAAACACCAGCGCCACAAAACGCGGGTTTTGCATCAGCCCTGCATAACCGCGCATCAGGTCTCGAACGCTGAAGGGCTGTCGCGCGCTGCTGTGCAGCGTCTCCGGCAGCCAGCGCCACAGCGCCACCCACAGCAACACACTCAAGCCCGCCAGCAGCCAGAAGATGGCATGCCAGCCCGCGGCTTCAAACAGCAAACCGCCAAACAGCGGCGCCACGGCGGGCGCAGCGCCAAAAAATATCGTCACCTGCGACATCACCCGCTGCGCGTCGGCGGGCGGAAACATGTCGCGGATGATGGCGCGCGACACCACCATGCCGGCGCCCGCCGACAGGCCCTGCAGCGCGCGGAAAAACACGAGCGATGCCACCGTGTCGCTGACCGCGCAGCCCACCGAAGCCACACCAAACACCACCACCCCGGCCAGCACCACCGGGCGCCGCCCGAGGCTGTCCGACAGCGCACCGTGGAACAGGTTCATGACCGCAAAACCGAGCAGGAAACTCGACAGCGTCTGCTGCATCTGCAGTGGCGTGGCCTGGATGCTGGCGGCGATGCCGGCAAATGCCGGCAGGTAAGCGTCGATGGCAAACGGGCCGATCATGCCCAGGCAGGCGAGCAGCAGCGCCAGCGTCCAGCGCGGGCCGCGCCACAGGGTTTGAGCGTCAGGATTCATGGTTGAAGGGCCCGAGGGATCAAGGGCTGCTGGGCACACAGGTTGCTGGGCTCGCGGGACTGCGGGCCGAAAGCAGCCCGGTCGAACCGGGCTGCGGTTCAGAAAAAAAGTGTGAAGCAGACCGATAGGCCGGATTCTGTGCGGCAGTGCTTTTTGCAAAGCACCACCGTGACCGCCATTCCTCTGGGCCGGTGGTCACCCACCGGCTCGGTGCTACCTACCCGCACACCCCGCCGGGCCGGCGGTTGGGCAACGCAGCAAAGCCTTGCTGCCCAGCGTGTGCCTACTTGGTATTGCTGCGCGTAGAGATTGCCCGTTTCACCTTTGGCGGGGCGCAGCCCCGCCAAAGGTGGCTGCTTGGGCCGGGCTTTCGCCCGGCGCCCCATGGCAAGCCACGGGGCACAGTCGGCTTGCGCCGCCTGACCGCAGAACACCCTGCAACGGGCACCCTGCCAAAACTCGTCTCTGTTGCTCTGATCCTCACCTCGCGGTGGACAGCCGTTAGCTGCTACGCCGCCCTGCGCAGTCCGGACCTTCCTCCAGTGCCGTGTTTCCACGCTTGCACCAGCGGCGGTCTGGTCTCCTTCACGGGCGGGATTATCGGCTGCATGCCACATCGGTGTTGAACAAGGTTTCACCCGCGCTGGCTAGACTCTGCTCCCCGTGTACTCAAGCCCTACTCTTTCAGCCTGTTACGCCGCAGCCGCGCTGTGTTTCAGCGCAGCCGTTTTCGGCGGCCTGCCGGTGCACGCACAGACCACACCCAGCAGCGAGCCGGTGCTGACGCTGGACGGCCTGCCGCGCCCCAGCGCACCGCCGCTGGAGCGCGCCCCGGTGGTGCCAGCGCAGGTGGAACGCTGGCGCCAGGAAGCCAGGGCGCTGGAGTACGGTGAAAACGGTGCCATGCGCGACCCCGTGCGCGCGGCCGAGCTTTACTGCCGTGCGGCGCGCCACGGTGACGCTGAAAGCCAGTACAGCCTGGCCTGGATGTTGACCAATTCACGCGGCATCGAACGCGACGAAGCACAGGCTGCACACCTGTTTGCCGCCGCTGCTGAACAGGGCCTGCAACAGGCGCGCAACATCCTGGCGCGCATGGGCGCACCGCGCGGCGCGCCACCGGCCTGCCTGCGCGCGCCTGAAGAAGATCTGGCCATTGCCGCAGCCATGGCCGCATCGGCCGCCGCGCTGGAACAACAGCGCGCCCGCACACGCGGCGCAGCCCCTGGCGGACCACCCGTCAGCACGGCTGGGCCAGCGCTGGCGCCGCCACCCCCACCGCGCAACGCGCCCGACCTGCTGGTGCGTTTTGTGCGCCTGACGGCACCCGAATTCAAGCTCGAACCGCATCTGGTGCTGGCTTTCATCGCCACCGAAAGCAACTTCAACCCGGCTGCGGTGTCGCCCAAAAACGCCCAGGGCCTGATGCAGCTGATACCCGAAACGGCGGCCCGCTTTGGTGTGCGCAACGCGATGGACCCGACACAAAACGTGCGTGGCGGCATGGCCTACCTGCGCTGGCTGTTGGCGCGTTACCAAGGCGACGTGGTGCTGGCCGCTGCCGCCTACAACGCTGGCGAAGGTGCAGTAGACCGTTACCTGGGCGTGCCGCCCTATGCCGAAACGCGGCAATACGTGTGGAAGATCGTGCAGGCCGCTGGTGGCATGCTGAGCCACCCATTTGACGCCGCTGCCAGCGCCGTGTCGGAAAGCATGCCCATCATGCGCAGGCCCTGGCGGCTGAAGTAGCCGCCAACCGCAGGGGCGGCACTGGCAACAGGGCCCTCGTGGCCATTGGGCGCTGGGCGCCGGGCGCTGCGGCAAGGGCTGCAAATGCTGCCTCGCCCTGAGGCGGGTGCAGCCACGCCGGCGTGGCGTAGCATCGGTTGCTTCTACTTTTACTACTCACCGAGGAGCAAGCCCATGGGTCTGTTGTCATTCATCAAAAGCGCCGGCGAAAAACTGTTTGGCACGGGCGAAGCCAAAGCCGCCGAAGCTGCTGTGGCGCAGGCGCCAACGCCTGAAAACGTGGCCGCACTCAGCCGCGCTGCCGGCGACGCCATCGTGGGCTACATCCGCGCCCAGGGCCTGCCGGCCGACGGGCTGGAAGTGGCCTTTGACGCGCCATCGGCCACCGTCACCGTCTCGGGTGTGGTGGACGACCAGGCGACGAAAGAAAAGATCCTGCTGTGCTGCGGCAACGTGGCCGGCGTCAGCCAGGTGGACGACATGATGACGGTGGCCAACCCGGCGCCCGAAGCGCAGTTCCATGTCGTGGTCAGCGGCGACACCCTGGGCAAGATCGCGAAAAACTTCTACGGCGACGCCAACCAGTACCCGGCCATCTACGAAGCCAACAAACCGATGCTGAGCCACCCGGACAAGATCGACCCGGGCCAGGTGTTGCGCATTCCCGCTCAATAACGCGGCAACTGCAACTGCAACTGCAACTGCAACTGCAACAGCAGCGCAACAGCAGCGCAACAGCAGCGCACCCCCAGGCGCGCCGCGCGCTGCCAACCATCGGCCGACCTTGCAGTCGGCCTTTTTCTTGGTTTCATGAGCAAGCTCTATTTCCGCTACGCCGCGATGAACGCCGGCAAGTCCACGGCCTTGCTGCAGGCGGCGCACAACTACGAAGAGCGTGGCATGCGCGTGCGCCTGTTCACGGCCGCGCATGATCAACGTGCGGGTGCGGGCGTGATCGGCTCGCGCCTCGGCCTGCAGCGGCAGGTGGAAACCTTTGGCCCGGACACCGGGTTCAACGCCGCCTGGCTGGGTGACGGCATTGCGTGTGTGCTGATCGACGAGGCGCAGTTTCTGACGCCCCAGCAGGTGCGCCAGCTGCACCGGCTGGCGCACCAGCGGCCCATTCCGGTGCTGTGCTACGGCCTGCGCAGCGACTTCCAGGGCGTGGCCTTTCCCGGCGCCGCCGAACTGCTGACCCTGGCCGACGTGCTGGAAGAGATGAAAACCATCTGCGCCTGCGCGCGCAAGGCGAGCATGAACCTGCGCGTGGACGACCAGGGCCGGCGCATCAAGGAAGGCGAGCAGGTGCTGATCGGCGGCAACGGCCGCTACCGGGCGGTTTGTCCAAACTGTTTTTACAGTGAGGACACTGACCCGGCGCTGGCGCCGGGGCTCTTTGGGTGACGGACGGTCCGGCGTGAGTTTGATAGCCAGCGCCAGTGCAACCCACCCGTGTCAAGCCGCCTTCTGATGTTCGACCATCAAAGGCCAGGCGCCGCACTGCGCTGCATCCAGGATCACGGTTTCAACCACGGTGCCGTCACTCGCAGAGCTGGTGGGGGTGTTCCAGTCTTGTGACGTCTCTGGCAAGCACGTCCATCCAGGCCCAGAGGTGAGTGGGGTCGCAGTACTGCGTCTGACCTTTCATCCATCAAGATTTGCAGCAAGCCTTCAGAAATTGGCCGCTCTTCGATACGGGCCAGGGCGTGCCGGGTAACAACTACAGGACGCTGAACCGGACGCTGAACATGCCCTGACGCTACCCGTCGGCAAGCATGCTCGATTTGAAGGTTGCTACTTGCGCGTTGCCAGCGCAATGCTCGGCAAGATCAGCACCATCGCCCGCTGCGCGCGCCGCATCGCGCTTCGGTCAAGCCGGCGGGGTTTTTCGGCCGCGGCGGCGACCAGCCCGGCAGGCTCAGAGGTTGAGAGTTTTTCGAGCGTGCCCGAGAGGCGCGTCAAAACGTGCCCAATCCAGGCGCAAAGCACAGCCATAGCCCGGCTATGGCGAGCA
>JAYUPP010000073.1:0-4941 GCA_043760045.1 Betaproteobacteria bacterium | reverse complement strand
GGTTTGAGCCTGGTGCAGCACCCCGTGGCGCTGCTGCGTGAACAGCTGGCCGCGTTCAAGGTGATGCCCGCCGCCGTGCTGCGCGGCTACCCGAATGGCCGCCTGGCGCGTGCCAGCGGCATCGTCACCCACCGCCAGCGCCCAGGAACGGCCAAGGGCGTGGTGTTTGTGACGCTGGAAGATGACACCGGCTCGGTCAACATCATCGTCTGGCCGGCTGTGGCCGAGGCCCAGCGCCGGCCGCTGCTGGCCAGCACGCTGCTCACGGTGTACGGCGTGTGGCAGTGTGAAGGCGAGGTGCGGCACCTGGTGGCGCGGCAGCTGGTGGACCATTCGGGGCTGCTGCAGGGGCTGAGCCCGCGCGCACAGGTCCGGAAGGACCTTGCGGCTGGCGAAGGCCCGGCGGCGATACAAGCCGACGGGCTGGGTTTCCGCAGCCGCAACTTTCGTTGAGCTTGTGGGTTCAAGCTGTGGTGAAGGTTGATGCGGATCCGGGCGGAGCGCACCGGGCAACTTGTTCCGGGCGACTCGCACCGGGCCAATCGCACCCCGGCTGCCGGCACAATTCGCGCGATGCACATTCCCATCGAATGGTTGCCCGCCCAGGGCCAGCCCGAACAACTGATCCTGCTGCTGCACGGCTGGGGTTCATCGGGCGCCGAGATGGCGCCGCTGGCGCAGGCGCTGCGGCTGCAGTTTCCACAAGCCGCTGTGTTGGCGCCCGATGGGCCGCATGTTTATGAACGAGACGCGGCGCAGGTGCGCACATCCCCACGCAGCCCAGCGCGCCGCCAGTGGTACAGCGTGGCCGACATCACGCCGGCCAACTGGCCCGGCCGTGTGGCGGCTTGCCTGCCGCCGCTGCACACCTGGGTGCAGGCGCAGCAGCAGCGCCTGGGTGTGGGCACTGCCGCGACTTGCCTGGGTGGGTTTTCACAAGGCGCCATCTTGGCGCTGGCGCTGGCCGCGCAGCACGACGGCTTGTGCGGGCGTGTGCTGGCTTTTGCCGGCTGTTTCACGGCGCCGCCCGCGGCGGCACCCGAACACACCACGCTGCATCTTTTCCACGGTGCCGACGACAGCGTGATCCCCGCCGACGGTTCGCGCCAGGCGCTGGCCTGGCTGGCTGAAGGCGGCGGCGACGCCACCATCGACATCGCCCAGGGCGTGGGCCATGAACTGCACCCGGCCCTGGTGGAGTGTGCGCTGCAGCGCCTGCAAAGCCACATCCCGGCCCGCACCTGGTGCGCTGCGTTGGCGGCGGCAGGGCAGGCGAGGGTGGTGGCCGAGCCGACTGCTGAAGCAGCCGCACCCGAAGCGCCGCGCAGCACGCCTGCGGCCTGAAACACACGCCTGCGGCCTGAGTCACACGCCTGCACCTACATCCGCACCTACATCCGCACCTGCATCAGCGTCCGCACACGCACGCCAGCACGCACGCAGGCACCCAGACACGCGCGCAAACCCACACCCACATTCACCGCTTGCCCATGCTTTTTTTGCTGTCCCCCGCCAAAACCCTGGACTACGACACACCGGTGCCCAAACCCGTGCTTCGCCGCGCCACCGAGCCGCTGTTTGCCGACCGTGCTGCGCAGCTCATCAGCACGCTGCGCAAAAAAAGCCCGGCGCAGGTGGCGACCCTGATGGACTTGTCTGACAAGCTGGCCTTGCTGAACGTGCAGCGCTACGCCGACTGGCAGCCGCTGGCCACGCCGGCCAACAGCAAACCGGCGCTGCTGGCCTTCAACGGCGATGTCTACGATGGCCTCGACGCGAAGACGCTGAACACCGCCGACCTGGACTGGGCGCAGCAGCACCTGGTGCTGCTGTCGGGTCTTTACGGCGCGCTGCGGCCGCTGGACCGCCTGCAGCCCTATCGGCTTGAGATGGGCACGGCGCTGAAAACCGCGCACGGCAAAGACCTTTACGACTATTGGGGCAGCAGCGTGGTGCAGCACCTGAATGCGCTGCAGGCTGACGAAGCCAGCCCGGTAGTCGTGAACCTGGCTTCGCAGGAATATGCGCGCGTGGTGCTGGGCGCGCGGGCCGGCACGGCCCTGCGCGGGGGAGTACCCGGCGCGCTGCGCGCTGACGCCCCGAGCGCGCTGCGCGCGCGTGTCGTGGACTGTGTGTTCGAAGAAGCCCAGCCCGACGGCACCTACAAAGTGATCAGCTTCTTCGCCAAGAAGGCGCGCGGCTTGATGGCCCGCCACGCCGTGCTGCAGCGCCTGCGCAGCGTCAAGGCCTTGCGCGGTTTCAGCGCCGCAGGTTATGCCTGGAGCGCTGCGGCATCCACGCCACAACGGCTGGTCTTCAGGCGCGATGCAGGCATGGGCGGCGCCGCGCCGCAGGAAAATGGTGGCCCATGAAAGATCAGCAAAACCCGACCCGGAACACGGCGCAGACCATTACGCCCGAACTGCGCAAGTGGATCGTTGAACAAGCGCAAGCCGGTTGCCACCCCGACGACGTGCTGGCGGCGATGAAAACCAGCGGCTGGCAAGAAGATGTGGCCGTGGACGCGATGGAGCACACGCTGAGCGAGCATCTGGCGGCCGTGAAAGCGGCGCAGGCTGCAGAACATTCCGGTGCCGCGCAGCAAACTGCCGCGCCCGTTTCCACTCAAGCTGCAGCCTTGGCCCCCAGCCTGCCGCCGGCCACTGCGGTGCCCGAAGCGCAACTGCTCGGCTCGCCCACGGCCATCACGCTGCCCGACGGCCACACGCTGCGGCTGCTGAGCAGCCTGCGCCACCCGCGTGTGCTGGTGCTGGGCGGATTGCTAACCGACGAAGAGTGCGACGCGCTGATGGCGCTGGCCGCACCGCGGCTGACGCGTTCAGAAACGGTGGACAACGGCACCGGCGGCAGTGAAGTGAACGCCGCGCGCACCAGCGACGGCATGTTTTTTGAGCGCGGCGAAGCGCCGGTCATCCAACGCATCGAACAGCGCATCGCGCAGCTTTTCAGCTGGCCGGTGAACCACGGTGAAGGCCTGCAGATCCTGCGTTACCGGCCGGGCGCTGAATACCGCCCGCACCACGACTATTTCGACCCCGCGCATGCCGGCACCCAAACCATCCTCACACGCGGTGGCCAGCGCGTGGCCACGCTGGTGATGTACCTGAACACACCCGCTGGCGGTGGCGCCACCACTTTCCCCGACGCCGGCCTGGAAGTGATGCCGGTGCGTGGCAACGCGGTGTATTTCAGCTACGACAGACCACACGCCTGCACCGGCACACTGCACGGCGGCGCGCCGGTGCTGGCGGGTGAAAAGTGGGTCGCCACCAAGTGGCTGCGGCAGGGCGTTTTTGTTTGAAGCCAACTGCCGCAACGGCGGCCTGTTGAAAGCCTAAAAAGAAACGCTTCAAAGAACGCCGCAAAAAACGCCGTTCAGCTGCCGATGCGCCCCAGCAGCAAATACTCCATCAGCGCCTTCTGCACGTGCATGCGGTTCTCGGCTTCGTCCCACACCACGCTCTGCGGGCCGTCCAGAACCTCGGCTGTGACTTCCTCGCCCCGGTGCGCCGGCAGGCAGTGCATGAAAAGGGCGTCGGGCTGCGCCACGGCCATCATCTTGTCGTCCACGCACCAGTCGACAAACGCCTTGCGGCGCTCTTCGTTCTGCGCCTCAAAGCCCATACTGGTCCAGACATCGGTGGTCACCAGGTGGGCGCCTTTACAGGCCTGCAGCGGATGGTTGAAAACCTTGAAGCAGTCGTGGCTGCCGATGCCCGCCAGCTGCGGGTTCACTTCATAACCGGTGGGTGTGCTGATGTGCAGCGTAAAGCCCAGAATCTCGGCCGCCTGCAGCCAGGTGTTGGCCATGTTGTTGCCATCACCCACCCAGGCCACCACTTTGCCGGTTAGGGCGCCGCGCTGTTCGATGTAGGTGTAGATGTCGGCCAAGATCTGGCAGGGGTGGTATTCGTTGGTCAGGCCGTTGATCACCGGCACGCGGGAATGGGCCGCGAATGCGTCCAACTTCGCTTGTTCATAGGTGCGAATCATCACGATGTCCACCATGCGGCTGATCACGCGCGCGGTGTCTTCCACCGGCTCGGCGCGGCCCAGGTGGCTGTCACCGGTGGTCAGGTGCACGACTGAGCCGCCCATCTGGTACATGCCGGCTTCAAAACTCACCCGCGTGCGCGTGCTGGCTTTTTCGAAAATCATCGCCAGCGTGCGGTCCACCAGCGGCTGGTAACGCTCGTAATTCTTGAAGCGCTGTTTGATGATGCGTGTGCGCTCGAACAGGTAGTTCAGTTCCTCGGCGCGCAGGTCTTTGAACTGCAGAAAGTGGCGCATCAGGCCCGGCCCTAACTTCATGCCTCAGACAGAAACTGCTTGATCAGCGGGCACAGCAGAGCCACGATCTGGCGCGCTTCGTCAGCGCTCAAGATCAGCGGCGGCACCAGGCGGATGACGCTGTCGGCCGTGACGCTGAGCAGCAACCCGGCCGTTGCAGCGCGCTGCAGGATCACGCCGCAGGGGCGGTCGAGTTCAATGCCCAGCATCAAACCGGCGCCACGAATTTCCTTCACACCGGCCACCCCCATCAGTTCCTGCTGCAACCCGGCGCGCAGCACTTCGCCCACGGCAGCGGCGTTGGCCATCACGCCGTCTTCTTCCATGATGCGCAGTGTTTCCACACCGGCACGCATGGCCAGCGGGTTGCCGCCGAAGGTGGTGCCATGGTTGCCGGGGCCAAACACGTTGACAGCTTTCGGCCCCACCACCAGCGCGCCGATGGGCACGCCCGAGCCCAGGCCCTTGGCCAGTGGCATCACATCGGGTGTTATGCCGGCCCACTGATGAGCAAACCACTTGCCGGTGCGGCCGATGCCGCACTGCACCTCGTCCAGCATCAACAGCCAACCCTGCTGGTCGCACAGCTTGCGCAGCCCCTGCAGGTACTCCCAGCGCGCTGGGTTGATG
>JAYUPP010000072.1:0-13752 GCA_043760045.1 Betaproteobacteria bacterium | reverse complement strand
GCACGTCGGCCTGCATGCCGGCGCGTTCAACCACCCGCTGCGCCAGTTCAGTCATGTGCCAGGTTTTTGAGTTTTCGCCCGGGCAGGTGCCGTCGTTGCGGGCACTGCCGCACACCAGCAGCACACGCGACGGTGCGGCCTTGTCGGCCCAACGCTTTTGTGCCGCCTGCAGGCGTTTGCGGGTGTCCAGCCACTGCACCGAAATGGGGTAGGTGGGGTCGGCATAAGCGCGCCCGGCGGGCTGGGTGACGGGCGCTTTGCGGCCCTCTTGATGCGCGTCCCACGCGATGGTTTCCAGCCGCGCGATGGCGTCGCCCTCCACGGCAAATGCGGGGTCGTAATAACGCAGCATGAATCGTTCGTGAAACTGCGCTCGCGTCAACGCTGCGGGCGCTTGTCCGGTTCTGATCTTTGTCATGCAAGGCCTGTCGGTTTGAGTGCCCACTGCGCAGCACATGCTGGACAGACGGCTGGCGCGATGCTCCACCCGTGGCCGCGCAGGGTCTGTGCGCTGCCGCACCTGGCAGCCAGCCTTCGGTTGCAACGGCAACGGCTGCGCACCAGCCCATGCCGGCAGCGCAAAGCGCGCTTACGATGCGGAAATGATCACCGTTCACCACCTTGAAAATTCGCGCTCACAACGTGTGCTGTGGCTGCTGGAAGAACTGCAGCTGCCCTACAAAGTGCAGCGTTATGAGCGCGACAAAAAAACCATGCTGGCACCGTCCGAACTGAAGCGTGTGCACCCGCTGGGCAAGTCACCCGTCATCACCGATGGCAAAACCGTGGTGGCTGAAACCGGGGCCATCGTCGAGCACCTGCTCGACAAGGCCGGCAGCACCCCGCTGCGGCCTGCAGCGGGCACGCCCGAATTTCTGCGTTACCGCTACTGGCTGCACTTTGCCGAAGGCTCAGCCATGCCGCCGCTGCTGTTGAAGCTGGTGTTTGACCGCATCGCCACCGCGCCTCTGCCGTTTTTGGCCAGGCCCGTGGTGCAGCCCATCATCAAAGCCATCGTCAAGCAGGTGATGGGTGGATTTGTGACCCCCAATCTAACGTCACAAATGAACTACATGGAATCGGAATTGGTGAACCGCGACTGGTTGGCCGGCCCCGACTTCAGCGCTGCCGACGTGATGATGAGTTTTCCGCTGGAAGCGGCTGCCCAGCGTGCCGGCCTGAACGCCGCCCGTTACCCACACCTGCACGGCCTTTTGCAGCGCATGCACGCCCGCGCGGCCTACCGCCGGGCGCTGGAAAAAGGCGGGCCTTATTCTTTTGCCGACTGACCGGACCGCAGCGGTTCGCCCCGGTTGTGGATCAGCTGGTTGTGCATCAGCCGGTTGTGCATCAGCTGGTTGTGGATCAGCTGGTTGTGGATCAGCTGGTTGTGGCCCAGCCGGTTGGCCCAGCCGAAGAGGGCCACGGCGTGCCGCAAGTCGATGATGTCTTTCGGGCGCGTGTGCGTCAGGGCTACCATGCCTGGCCACACTCTGCGTGGGCGCGTGCACGCCGTTGCAGTGCGCCCCAACACCACCGATGAACAGCCTTGACGCGAAGAAAACCCCCGCCCAGCTGCGCAGCGCGCGCTGGTTTGCGCCCGACGACTTTCGCAGCTTTGGCCACCGCAGCCGGGTGCTGCAGATGGGCTATGGCCCGGCCGACTACATCGGCAAGCCGGTGATTGCCATCATCAACACCTGGAGCGACGCCAACCAGTGCCACGCGCACTTCAAGCAGCGGGTGGACGACGTGAAGCGTGGCGTGTTGCAGGCCGGTGGATTTCCGCTGGAACTGCCGGCCATCAGTTTGAGCGAAAGCATGGTCAAGCCCACCACCATGCTCTATCGCAACTTTTTGGCGATGGAAACCGAAGAGCTGCTGCGTTCGCACCCGGTGGACGGCGCGGTGCTGATGGGCGGCTGCGACAAAACCACCCCCGGCCTGCTGATGGGCGCACTCAGCATGGGCCTGCCGATGATTTATTTGCCCGCCGGCCCCATGCTGCGTGGCAACTGGCGCGGCCAGGTGCTGGGCTCGGGCAGTGATGCATTCAAATATTGGGATGAACGTCGCGCCGGGCGTTTGAGCGACCAGGCCTGGCAGGAAATGGAGTCCGGCATCGCACGCAGCCACGGCACTTGCATGACCATGGGCACCGCCGCCATGATGATGGGCATCGCCGAGGCCTGTGGCTTCACGCTGCCGGGCGCCAGCAGCATTCCGGCGGCCGATGCCAACCATGTGCGCATGGCGGCCAGCTGCGGCCGGCGCATCGTGCAGATGGTGGTGGAAGATTTGACGCCGGCACGTTTGCTCTCACCCGCCAGTTTCAGCAACGGCATTGCGGTGGCCATGGCGATGGGCTGCAGCACGAACGCGATCATTCATTTGGTGGCCATCAGCCGCCGTGCCGGCCATGCGGTGACGCTGGACGACTTCGACGCCATGAGCCGGCGTGTGGGCGTGATCGCCAACATACGCCCCAGTGGCAGCCAGTACCTGATGGAAGACTTCTTCTACGCCGGGGGCCTGCCGGCGCTGATGAACGTGATGCGTGAGCACCTGGCACTTGACGCGCTGACGGTGAACGGCCGCAGCGTGGGCCAGAACATCGAAGGCGCCGAGGTCTATAACGCCGATGTGATACGGCCGCTGGCCAAGCCCATCTACGCCGAGGGCGCGCTGGCGGTGCTGCGCGGCAACATCGCGCCCGACGGCGTGGTCATCAAACCCAGCGCCTGCGCGCCACACCTGCTGCAGCACACCGGCCGCGCGCTGGTGTTTGACGACTACCCGGCGTTGAAAAGTGCCGTTGATGACCCTGAGCTGGACGTCACGGGCAGCGACATCCTGGTGCTGCGCAACGCCGGCCCCAAAGGCGCGGGCATGCCGGAATGGGGCATGTTGCCGATACCCACCAAGCTGTTGAAACAGGGCGTGCAGGACATGCTGCGCCTGAGCGATGCGCGCATGTCGGGCACCAGCTACGGCGGCTGCTTGCTGCACTGCGCGCCCGAGGCCTACATCGGCGGCCCGCTGGCGCTGGTGCAGACGGGTGACACCATCACGGTGGACGTGCCGGCGCGAAGCATTCACCTGAACATCAGCGCAGCAGAATTTTCGCAACGCCAGGCCGCCTGGCGGCCGCTGCCGCGCCGCTATGAACGCGGTTATGGCTGGATGTTCGGCCAGCACATCCTGCAGGCCGACCAGGGCTGCGATTTCGATTTTCTGGAAACCGGTTTTGGTGCCCCGGTGCCTGAGCCGGTTATTTTTTGAGCTTCGTTTCAAGTGCGCTGACGTTTGAAATGCACTGACAAAATTTCAAACCCCAAGCCGAACGGATCCGCCCGGAGACCTTGATGTCCAAGACCTCGCCTTTGAAACCCCAGACGCGCCAACAACTGATGGGCGTGAGCACCGCCACCTTGTGCACGGCGCTGTTCAAACGCGGCCTGCACCATCAGTTCATACAGAACGTGCAGCCGGTGCGTGGCCTGCACGGCACTGCGCTGCCGAACATGGTGGGCCCCGCCTTCACGCTGCGCACCATCCCGGCGCGTGAAGACCTGAACCCCATCAGCGTCTTCCACAACCGCGAGCACCCGCAGAGGAAGGCGGTGGAAGAGTGCCCGCCGGGTGCCGTGTTCGTCATCGACAGCCGCAAAGACGCCCGCGCCGCATCAGCTGGCAGCATCCTCGTCACGCGGTTGATGAAACGCGGCGTCGCCGGCATCGTCACCGACGGCGGTTTTCGCGACGCCCCTGAAATTGCCCGCCTTGTGTTCCCCGCCTACCACGCACAGCCCAGTGCACCCACCAACCTGACGCTGCACCAGACGCTGGACATCAACGTGCCAATCGGCTGCGGCGACGCGCCGGTGTGGCCGGGTGATGTGGTGGTGGGCGATGCGGAAGGCGTGGTCATCGTTCCAGCGGCGCTGGCCGACGAGGTGGCTAACGAGGCGGTTGAGATGACAGCATTTGAAGACTTCGTCACCGAACAAGTGCTGGCCGGGCGCAGCATCATCGGCTTGTACCCTGCCACCGACGAACAAAGCCGGGTCGACTTTGCGGCCTGGCGGGCGGCCCGATCGCGCTGATGTGGAGGTTGCCTCATGCGCCTTACCGGAACCCTCAAGTCCTGGAACGACGCAACAACGCCGCGCTCCAGCATTGTTCAGCGGTGGGGTCGCTTCATTCCGCCTTGATGCCCGCCGCGTTTATCACGCGCGTCCACAAATCGATTTCGCGTTTGACAAACTGCGCATAGGCCTCGCCACCCGGCGGCGGCACCACAAAACCCACCGACTCCATGCGCTGTTTGATCTCGGCTGAGGCCATGATCTTTTTCAGCGCTGTTTCCAGCTTGTCGGTCACCGGTTTGGGCGTGCCCTTGATGGCCGACAGGCCCGACCAGCTGAGCGCTTCGTAACCCTTTACACCGGTTTCGGCGATGGTGGGTGTGTCGGGGTACAGCGGGTTGCGCTGCAGGCTGGTGACGGCCAGCGCGCGCAGTTTGCCGGCCCGCACATGCTGCAGGGCCGAGTCCTGGTTGATGAACATCATCGGTATCTGCCCACCCAGCAGGTCTTGCATCATCGGGCCACCCCCCCGGTAAGGGATGCCGACGATGAACAGCGGTTTGCCATTTTCGCCACCCACCTGCTTCAGCAGTTCCATCGCCATGTGGCCCGAAGCCGCGTGGGTGTAGCCGTAGTTCAGCTTGCCGGGGTTTTTGCGGATGTAGCCGATCAGTTCCTGGTAGGTTTTGAAGGGTTGCTCAGGGTGCACCACCAGCACGTTAGGCCCGGTGTGCACCTGCGTCAGGTGGATGAAGTCGCGGTTGCTGTCGTAGGCCAGCTTGGGGTCCAGGCCGTGGGCGACGGCGTTCTGGCCGACGCCGGTTTGAATCAGCGTGTAGCCATCGGGCGCGGCCTGCAGCGCGCGCAGCGTGCCGATGGTGCCACCGGCGCCACCCACGTTTTCAATGATCACCGGCTGGCCCAGTTCCTTGGCCAGCGCCGGCGCCAGCATGCGCGCCATCACGTCACTGGTGCCACCGGCCGGAAAGGGGCTGACGATTTTGATCGGTTTGCTCGGCCAGCTGTCCTGGGCGGTGCTGTTCAAGCTGATCATGGCCAGCGCGGCGGCGGCCAGCAGGGTTCTGCGCTTCATCAGTTGTCTCCGTGGACAAAGCCTGACCATAAGCCAGCGCGCAGCCGATGTTGGCGCACCGGCACCCCGGGGCAAACCCGGTGCGGGCCGGTTTTCTGAACCAACAGGCCGCTACACCGGGTGCGTGCTGGTCTCTGGCGGTTGGGCCGCGCTGGTGCTGCGGGGCTTGGGTTTGCCGGGCTCAGCGATGGGCGGCGCGCGCAGTGCGGTGCCGGTGGCGCCGTCAAAACCGAGCTGCCACAACATGGCCAGGTCGTCGGCGTTGTCCACACCTTCGGCCAGCGCTTTCAAACCGAGCAAACGAATGAGGCCCGACAGGCTGAGCGCGTAGGCGCGCACATGGGGGTCGAGTGCGGCGCCGCGCAGGTGGCGTGCGTCCACCTTCACATAGTCCAGCCCCAGGTCGCGCAGTCGCGCCAGCTGTTCGGGTGCACCGCCGGCATGTTCCACGCCGATGTGCACGCCGTAACGTCGCCAGTGCTGTGTCGCTTCACCGGCGGCGTGCCAGTCGCCCCGGCTGCTGGTCTCTACCCATTCCACCCACAGCCGGCTGGCCGCCTGGGGGTGGGCAGCCAGCTGCACGCTGACTTCATCAACAAAACCGGGGGATGCCAAAGATGCGAGCTCGACGTTGACGGCGCGCGGTCGCATGTCCAGCGCGATGGCTTGCAGCGCCAGGCCGATGGCGGCCAGGTCCACTTTCGGCGACAGCCCGCAGCGGCGCGCAAGAGGCAGCCATTTGGCCGCTGGCTGGAACACGCCGTGCGGGTCGAGCTGCAGGCGCAGTGGGCATTCCAGGTGGATCAGCTGGCCTTGCGGGTCGAGCACGGGATATTCACCCAGGCGCGTGCGCTGCTCGGCCAAGGCGCGGCCTATTTGCGCCTGCCAGGCCGCCAGGTTGGCCATTGCCGAGCCGGCCAGGTCGGGCTGCGCGACATGTAGACCATCGGCCGCTTCGGCCAGCGCCAGGTCAGGCAAGGCCACGGCCAGCGCGCCGTCGGCGCTGGCCGCCAGCACACCGTCGCTGGCGGCCACACACACCTGCGCACCCACTGCCAGCGGCTGCACCGCCTCGCGCAGCGCACGCAGCAGTGCGGGCGCCACGTCGGCTGCCATGCCGGCCATCGGCAGCAGCAATGCCAGGTCAGGGCCGGCCAGGCGGCCGGCAAAACTGTCGGGTTCTGAACGCGCATAACGTGCCAGCACCGTGCCCACCTGGCGCAGCACGTTGTCGGCGGCGCTGCGGCCGTGTTGGTCGTTGATTTGCTCCAGCGGCGCAATGCGCACCAGCACCAGGCCCATGCCGTCGTGGTGCGCCAGCCGGCGGTCCATGAATTCGATGAACTGCTGGCGCAGCGGCAGGCCGGTCAGGGTGTCGAGCTGCGCCTGGCGCTGCAGGTAGGCCACCTGTTCGGCCTGGCCGGCAAAACTTTCGCGCAGGCGGCGCACCGTGGTGTTCATGCTGCGCGTCAGCTCTTGCAGTTCGGGCAGTTTGGGCAGCCGCGCTTCAATGAACTGGCCGCGCGCCAGGGCCTGCGCCTGCAGCACGGTGGCCTGCAGCGGGCGGTGCCAGGCGCGCAACATCAAAGCCGTCAGCACGGCGGCCAGCAGCGCCAGCACAGCCAGCAGTGAGGCACTTTGCACGCTGGCGTTCCACAGCGATTCCTGCGCCCAGGCGGTGTGCGCGGCCACGCTCAGCGTGCCCAGCTCGCGCCAGCCGGCGGTGACGAGCGCGGTGCCGTCGGCGGCGGCCATCGGCAGCAGCTGGCCAAACCAGGCGGGGGTGCGTGCCGGTGGCGGGGCCTGTTGCAGGTCAAACACTGGTTTGCCGTCACCGGCCACCAGCTTGATGCGGCGGTAGTGGCCGAGGTCAAACTGCGCCGCGGCAACGGCTTTCAGTGCGTTGGCGTCGCCTGCTTGCTGCGACAGCGCCAGCGCCAGCGCGGCGGCGGCGTCGCGGTTGCGCACGTCTTGTTGCTGCTGCAATGCGTCGCGCGCGGCCAGCGTGTGGATGATGAGCGCGCCGCCCAGGGCCAGCAGCAACATGCTGGCAATGAACAGCGCCATGCGGCGGGTGAGTGTCATGACAAGGCCTTCGCTGACGAGAAAAATAACGTTAAAACAGTGCGCTTCATAAAAAACCTTCGAGCTGGATGCGTTGCCAGGTATCGCGCCAGCGCGACAGCCGGGCCATCGGGTCGCCGGCAGTGGCCTGGCCCACGCCTTGCCACAGTCCTTCGCTGTTGAAGCTGAACACGGGGGTGAGGTCGCTGCGCTGCGCCGCCGGCAGCACGTCGGCGCGCAGGTTGTCCAGAATCAGCGGCTCGGCGGTGGGGGTGGCGTAATAGGCCAGCACCATGTGCGCCACCGCCGGCTGGGCTTCGGTGAGGCGGGCGCGCACGTAGACCAGGCGCAAGCGGTTGCGCGGCACGCCCATGGCCAGCAGCGTGGTGTACTTTGCGATCACATAGTCTTCGCAGTCGCCCCGGCCGGCGGCCAGTGACTGCAGCGGTGTGGCCCAGTAATCTTCCTGGCCCCAAACTTCGCTGTCGGGCCGAAAGTCGATGCGCAGGTTGTAAAACTGATTCACCGCAATCAGCCGCGCGTCGTCGTCCTGACCCCGGCCTTCGAGCAACAGGTTCTGCAGCGGCACCAGCGCCGTCACCGCCCCGCCGCCCAGGCGCTGCGCGGCAGCACGCATCTGTTGTGCGTCCCAGGCGCGCGACGGGCCTGCGCTCAGCAGCCACAGCAAGCCCCACACCAATGCCCACGCCGGCACCCAGACCTGCACCAGCGTTCGCAGCGCAGCGCATGCAGCGGGCCACCAGGTGGGCCTTGACAGCCACCCAGCGGTGAGGCCTGAACGGTGCACTAGACGACG
Organism: Betaproteobacteria bacterium; assembly: GCA_043760045.1. Taxonomy (GTDB): domain Bacteria; phylum Pseudomonadota; class Gammaproteobacteria; order Burkholderiales; family Burkholderiaceae_C; genus Rubrivivax. The sequence continues at coordinate 5,690 of JAYUPP010000072.1, read as the reverse complement.
CTGTCAAGGTCACCGGGACGAAACAGGTCCAGTGCATTTTTGGGCCGCCGTTCACGGAAACTTTTTCGCGCAAAGAGTTTGGTCTGCGCAATGTCGGGCAGGTCGGTGATGTTCAGCAGGTTGCGACTGGTCAGCGCATCGATGACGTCTTCCAGCACGCGGATGAAGTCGGCGTCGAGGCGGTCGAAACCGGCCTCCGCGCTGCCGCTGGGCAGCGCACCCAGAGCGCTGTCCGCGGGTGCTTCGAGCCCAAGGAAGGCGCGCACCTCAGGGTCGTGGGCACTCAACAGATCACCCACACCAGGGTCATGTCGGTGCAGGCTGGTCAACTGGCCATGGGCATTGCGAACGGCGTAAGGCATGGGGTTGCTTTTGTGGGGGTGAAAGACGGCAGGCAGCGGCGCTAACGTCCAGGTTCAAGGGCCCAGCTCAGGCCGCTCGCGGCTGAGCAGGTCGCGCAACGCCGAGTCATCGCAGTTGCCCATGCCCATGCCCATGTTCAGCGCGGCCTGCAGGTCCACCGCGTGGCTGTCGGCCGGCGCGGCCGGCGCCGCCGCAGCAGCAGCAGAGGCACCAGGGGCACCAGCGCCACCAGGGGCGCCTGAAACACCGCCCAGGAAAGTCTGCAGCACGTCGGCACCCGCACCGAGCCCGCCGCCGAGCAGGTCGCGCAGGTCCAGGCCCGCGCTGGCGGCGACGGCCCCGTTGTCAGCCGGCATCAAAAGGCCCGGTTGCGCCGCCTCGGGTGCCCCCAGTTGCCAGGCAAACACGTCTTGGCCCCAGCTGGGCGCCGACAGTGCCGTCATCGCCGGCGCGGCAGTGCCGCTGCTGGTTTCGGCGTCGGTTTCGGCGTCGCCTGCTGCAGCCGGTGCGGCGTCGTGGCGCTGGGCGCCAAACCACACGTCGGCCATCGCATGCACGCTGCCGTCGACGCGGGTGTAGTCGGAGGTCAGCGCGATGTGGTTGCCGTTGTCAAACTGATCGCTGCGCTGCGCGCTCAAGTTCAGCGACTGCACGCCGGCCTGCTGCAGCGTGTGCAGTTCACCGTCTTGCGTGATGCCGTCGCTATTGCCGTCCACCCACACCTTCAGTTGCGAGAAGGCGGCGTCGGCAGCACTGATGACGCCGTCGCCGCTGCTGTCCAGGTCGCGCAGCGCGGCGTAACCGTCGCTGGCGCGGTTGCCGCCGGCCACTTCCACATAGTCGCCAAAGAGTTCGCGGCCATCGGTGATGCGGCCGTCGCCGTTCACGTCGCGCACCAGCAAGCCGTCTTGGCCGCCCACCCAGCCGGTGGCCTGGCGCACGCCGTCGCCGTCGAAGTCGAACTGCGCGCCGGCCTGGCTGTCCACGGTCTGGATGCCGTTGCCGTCCAGGTCCAGCACCAGCGGTGTGTTGCTGCTGGAGGTGATGCTGTTGCCTTGCACCTTGTGGATGACCGCGCCGCTGGCGTCGAGCTCGGCGTTCCAGGTGGTGGCGGTCACGCTTTGGTGTGAATACTGTTTGCCGTTCGGGCCCACGCCTTCCTGGCGGAACAGCCACACTTTGTCGGCCTGGTCGGCAGGCACCCAGAAGCTGCCGTCGGCCGCCGCCCTCAGCACCGTGCCGTCGTTCAGCGCCATGATGGTGGGGGCGCTGGCCACGTCGAGCTGGTTCACCTTCAGTTGGTAGTAAGCCCTTTCGCTGCCGTCTGTGTCGGGCGAAAGCGTCGTGCTTTTCAGGCACACGAAGTGCCAGGCGCCCTGGTAACCGGCGGGGGTGCCGTTGGCCACGGCGGTGCCATCGGCGAGCACAAACTCGTACTCGCGATGCCCCACTGGCGCGCCGCCGCCGTGCGCCGACATCAGGTTGCAGGTGAGCTTGGCGGCCACGTCGGCCACGGGTTTGATGTCCACGTCCAGCACGCCCGTGCCGGCGAGCTGGCCGTTGCCGAGGTGCAGGCTGTAGTTGAGGGCGGCATAGGTGTTTTTGCCGTGGCCCACGCCGTCACGTCCCAACCCATCGGCGCCGGCTTCGTTGGCGTCGGGCCTGAAGCGCAAGTGGCCGGCATCGATGCTGGTTTTGCCGAGTTTTTCGCCGGCAGTCACGTCGCGCCAGCTGCCGCTGGCACACACCTGCAGCTTGCCGTCTGCGGGCAGTTGCGTGAAGCTGATCAAGTTGCTGGCCGTCACGGCCGGCCCGCTGCCGAAGTGGTTCCACTGCAGCGTGATGCACTGGTCTTCGTTGCCGGTGACCTGGTTGTGCTCGACTGGCGGCGGCGGCGGCGGCGGCGGCGGGCCCTGCACCGTCACCGTGCCGCTGGCTGCGCTGATGTCGCCGTCGTTGTCGATCAGCGCATAACCGAAAGCTTGCAGGGTGCTGGCAGCGCTGCCAGCCGGGGCGCGGTAGCTGTAGCCGCCGCCGTCCAGGTCCACCGTGAACTGGCCGCCGGCGGCGGTCTGCACCGTCAGCGTTTGTGTCGCTGCGTCGAATTCATAAGCGTGCGCGGTGGATGCGCTGACCGCGCCGGCGCCGGCGTTGGCTTGCGGCTGGTAGGTGTAGGTGACCCCGTCGACGCTGAAGCTGTGCACATGGCCACCGTCGGCACCCAGGCTGGAAGCTGCGCTGCCGTCGGGGCCCAACAGCTGGCCGGTGGTGACTGCAGCAGTGGTGTTCAACAGCACCTGCGGCAAGTCAGCAAAGCTGGCCACCAGCAGCGGCGTGCCGCTGCTGTGGGTCTGACCGTTGTAGGCCACCGGTGCCAGCGTGCTGGTGCTGGCCCCGGCGCCCATCGCCAGTGCGTGTGACTGCATGCCCTGCGCGTCCAGGAAAGTCGTCCACTGCTGGGCCTCTGCGGCCTGGATGCCAGCGTCGCTACTGTTCGTGTTGGTGCTGCCGCTGAGCGTGCTGGTGCTGCCCGAGCCGGTGTTGGGTTCGCCGTCAGACAGGAAGTACGACACGTTGGTGCCGCCCGCGATGCGCCCGGCCGAACCAAAGGCGGCCATGGCGTCGGCCAGTGCATCGTCATAGTTGGTGCCGCTGCTGCCCTGCACCGCAGTGAGCAACACTTTGGCCTGCGCCACCGTCGTCCAGCTGTCGCCGAGCGCCTGGCCCTGCGCGCCAAAGGTCACCAGGCGCACCGCCACATCGCCTTCTTCGTCGTAGCGGTCGAGCAGGGTTTTGATGGCCTGCACGGCGGCCTGCAAACGGGTCAGGCCGCTGATGCCGCTGGCCTCTTTCATCGAGCCCGAAATGTCCAGCACCACCATCACGTTGGTGGCGCTGGCCAGCGGCGTGACGACGTGGGTGATGGCGTTGGCCACCGGTGCGTCGTCTTCAACGTTGATGCCGAGCGTGCCGCTGCCCACGCTGGTGGCGGTGCCCTGGCCGTCGCTGGCCAAAACGCCGAAATCGATGCGCTGCAGGTTTTCACCGTCGCCGCTGCTGTGGTCCAGCGGCTTGAACAGCGTCACCGTGTACTGGCCGCTGTCGTCGATGCGGGCTGTGGCCACCGTTTGCCCGTTGGCTGTGGCGCTCAGCATTTGCGTGCCCGAGCCTGTCCACACCAGGGTCGAGCCGCCGCTGCTGAGCGCGGCCGTGGGCGCTGTCAACACCACGCCTGAAACGGGCTGGCCGTCGGGGTCGCTGATGACGATGCGCCCGCTGGTGCTGCGGGCATCGGTGGTGTCCACGGGGTTGCCGCTGGTGTCGGCGCGGCCACCGGCCAGGCCTTCTTCAGACAGGTGGGCCGTGGCGCTGCTGACCACTGGCGCGCGGTTGAAATCGTCGTCCACGATGGTGCCGGTGCCGACCACGCCGCCCACCGTCAGGTGCACTGTTTCGTCATCTTCCAGCAACCGGTCCTGGATGCTGGCAACGGTGACCGTGAAGCGGGTGACGCCGGCGGGCACCGTGAGGGTGCCGTTGGTGTTGAACACCACACCGTGGCTGAACACCGGCGTGCCGATATCGTCTGCGCTGGCTGTGCCGCCGCCCCATGTGAAGGCATGTGTGGTGGGCGCTTCGGCAGCGTGTGTCAGGCGCACCTCGAAGACCAGGTGCTGCCCTTCGGTGACGCGGTCGTTGCCGGGTGCGGGCAACACGGTGTCAATGCCGGGTGTGCCGTCATCGTCGGTGATCACACCCACGGCGGTGGCGCCGCCGATGCTGATGGGCACCGTTTCGTCGGGCTCACCCAGGCTGTCCTGCACTGCGGGCACGGTCACCGTGAAGCTGCTGATGCCGGCCGGCACGGTGAGCGTGCCGTCAGGGTTCAGCACCACACCGCCGCTGAACACCGGCGTGCCGATGTCGGCCGCACTCGCCGTGCCGCCGCCCAGGCTGAACGGGTAACGGATGGGCGTGGCCGATGGGCCGCTCATCGTCACCGTGTAGACGAGTGCGGTGCCTTCGGGCACGCTGTCGTCGCCCGCGCCCGGCTGGCCCGGTTCGATGCCGGTGATGGTGGGGGGGGGCAGGTCGTCGTCAACGATGGTGCCGCTGGCCGTGACACCGCCTATGCGCAGCGGCAGCGACTCAACGCCTTCCACGCTGCTGTCCTGCACCGTGGGCACGGTGACCGTGAACGCGCTGACGCCAGCGGGCACGCTCAGCATGCCGTTGGCCGCCAGCGTGACGCCGTGGCTGAACACGGGGCTGCCGATGTCGGCCAGCGATGCCGTGCCGCCGCCCAGCGCGAAGGCAAAACTCACTGCGTTTTGTGACGGGTTGCTCAGCGTCACGCTGTACACCAGCGCTGTGCCTTCAGGCACCGCGTCGTCACCGGCGCCGGGTGCGCCCGGCTCGATGCCGGTGATGGTGGGCGGCGCGTCGTCGTCCACGATGGTGCCCACTGCGCTGACACCACCCACACGCAGCGGCAGGGTTTCGTCGGGCTCAGCCACCGTGTCCTGCGTGGTCGGCACGCTGACGCGGAAGCTGCTGACACCCGGCGGCACGTCCAGCGTGCCATCGGGCCTTTGCGTGACGCCGTTTGTGAAGCTGGGTGTGCCGATGTCGGTGCCGCTGGCGCTGCCACCGCCGAGTGCAAAACTCAGGTTCAGCGGCGTGCTGGTGCTGCTGCTCAGTGTCACCGTGTAGTGCAGCGTGTTGCCTTCGGTCGTGCGGTCGTCGCCGATGCCGGGGTTGCCCGGTTCAACGCTGATCACGCGGGGCGGTGCGCCTGGCACGGGCGCATCGTCATCGATGATGGTGCCGAGCGCCCGGACGCCGCCGATGGTCAGCGGCACGGTTTCGTCGGCCTCCACCAGCAGGTCTTGCAGCGCGGGCACCTGAACAGTGAAGGAGGTGACACCCGGTGGCACCACCACCACGCCACTGGGCAGCAGCGTCACGCCGTTGCTGAACACCGGCGCGCCAAAGTCGCCGGCTTGTGCGCTGCCACCGCCCAGCTGGAAGCCGAATGCCGATGACGAGGTGGACGGGCCGCTGAGCGTGACGGTGTAGCTGAGTGTCTGGCCTTCGGTGACGCGGCCGCCTGTGCCGTCGGCGCTGATGCTGTGGATGGAGGGCGGTGCGTCGTCGTCGATGATGGTGCCGGTGGCGCTGACGCCGCCGATGCTGAGCGGCACGGTTTCGTCAGGCTCGTCGGTGGTGTCCGGTGTCGTCGGCACCGTGACCGAAAAGTCAGTCACGCCGGCAGGCACCGTGATGCTGCCGTCGGCGTTCAGAACGACGCCGTTGCTGAACACCGG
>JAYUPP010000071.1:0-4952 GCA_043760045.1 Betaproteobacteria bacterium | reverse complement strand
CCCGAGGGTTACATGGTCATCACCGACCGCAGCAAAGACGTCATCAAGTCGGGCGGCGAATGGATAGGCAGCATCGACCTGGAAAACATCGCCATGGCCCACCCTGCGGTGGCGATGGCGGCCTGCATCGCGGCCAAACACCCGAAGTGGGACGAACGGCCGCTGCTGGTGGTGGTGAAAAAGCCCGGCGCTGCGGTGACGCGTGAAGCGTTGCTGGCCTTTTACGACGGCAAAATTGCGAAGTGGTGGACCCCTGACGACGTGGTGTTTGTGGACGCCATTCCGCTGGGCGCCACCGGCAAGATGCAGAAGATCAAACTGCGCGAGCAGTTCAAGCACCACGTGCTGCCAACGGCTTGACGGGTTGTCTCGCGCACGATTTCTACAGCACCGTGCGCAGGTGCCAAATCTCCGGGAACAGCACCACGTCCAGCATCTTGCGCAAGTAGGCCACGCCGCTGGTGCCACCGGTGCCGCGTTTGAAACCGATGACACGTTCCACCGTCGTCACATGCCGGAAGCGCCACAGGCGGAAGGCGTCTTCCAGGTCGGTGAGCTCTTCGCCCAGCTGATACAGGTCCCAGTATTTTTCGGGCTCGCGGTAAGCCACCAGCCAGGCGCTTTCCACGGCTTCGCTGGCAGCGTAGGGCTGCGTCCAGTCGCGCTGCGTGTGACTGGCCGGCACCGGCAGGCCACGCCGCGCCAGCAGGCGCAAGGCTTCGTCATACAACGAAGGCGCTTCATAGGCCGCACGCACAACAGCCAGCCGCGCGGCGTGGTGCGCATGGGGCTGCAGCAGCGCGGCACTTTTGTTGCCCAGGCCAAATTCGATGCAGCGGTATTGCCAGCTTTGAAAGCCGCTGCTTTTGGCCAGCGTGGGGCGGATGGCGCTGTATTCGGGCGGTGTCATGGTGGCCAACACGTCCCAGGCATGCACCAGTTGTTCCATCACGCGCGAGACCCTCGCCAACGCCTTGAAGGCCGGCTGCAGGCGGTCTTCGGCCACAAACTGAATGGCGCGCTGCAGCTCGTGCAGCAGCAGCTTCATCCACAGTTCGCTGGTCTGGTGCTGCACGATGAACAGCAGCTCGTTGGGGTCGGTGGACAAAGGGTGCTGCGCGCCCAGCACCGCGTCCAGGTGCAGGTAGTCGCCGTAACTCATGCTGCTGCCGAAATCGAGCTGCGCGCCGTCTTCGTGCTGCATGTTCAACGCTGGCGCAGCGCTGGCATCGGCTTCGGCATCGGCGTTCCCGGACTGGGGGTTGAATGGGCATCCGCTCATCGCTGCCGCTCCATCACGTGACGGCTTGGCGCCGCATGAACTGCGGCTGCTGCCATTCGCCGCTGGCCAGCACCTGGCGCAGTTGTTCTGCTGCGTCCCAGGTGTCGGCGTAGCCCAGATACAGCGGCGTGAAGCCGAAGCGCAGCACGTCGGGGGCGCGGAAGTCGCCAATGACGCCGCGTGAAATCAGCGCCTGCACCACCGCATAGGCCATCTCGGGGTGCGCAAAACACACCTGGCTGCCCCGCAGAGCGTCGTCAACGGGCGACACCAGCGCCAGCTGCGGGCAATGGCCCTGCACCTGCTGCGCAAACAGCCGCGTCAGCGCCAGCGACTTGGCGCGCAACGCGGCCATGCCGCCGTAAGCTTCGGCGGCCAGCAGCGTGTCCACACCACACTCCAGCGCCGCCAATGACAGCAGCGGCGGCGTGCCGCACAAATAACGGGTTATGCCTGCGGCAGGCCGGTAATCCGGCATGAACTCAAAAGGCGCGGCATGGCCCATCCAGCCCGCCAGCGGCTGCCAGAAACGTTCGGCATGGCGCGGGTGCACCCACACAAAAGCCGGCGCGCCCGGGCCGCCGTTCAGAAACTTGTAGCCGCAGCCCACCGCGAAGTCAGCGCCGTCACGGTGCAGGTGCACCGGCACGGCGCCGGCGCTGTGCGCCAGGTCCCAGATCACCAGTGCACCCGCGTCATGCGCGGCTTTCGACAGTGCAGCCAAGTTGTGCATGCGGCCGGTGCGGTAGTTCACATGCGTCAGCATCAGCAGCGCCAGCCGGTTTTTCAGCGCACCCTGCATCAGGCCGGGCAGTTCATCGGCCTCGGCCAGCTGCAGCTCAAAACCACGTTCGGTCGCCAAGGCCTGGGCGATGTAGAGGTCGGTGGGGAAGTTGCTGCGTTCGCTGAGGATGACGCGGCGCTGCGTTTGCGCGCTGTCGGCGGCCACGATGTGCGCCGCCGCGCTGAGCACTTTGTACAGGTTCACACTGGTGGAATCGGCCACCACCAGCTCGTCATTGCCTGCGCCCACCAGCCGCGCGATCTTGTTGCCCACACGCTGCGGCAGCGAGATCCAGCCCGCCGTGTTCCAGCTGCGGATCAGGCCCACGCCCCACTCTTGCTGCACCACCTGCTGCAGCCGTGCTGCGGTGGCCACGGGCAGCACACCGAGTGAATTGCCGTCCAGGTAAAGCACACCCGGTGGCAGGCTGAACAGCTGGCGCAGGCTGCGCAGGGGGTCGGCGGCGTCCAGCGCCAGGGCTTGGTCTCGGGTCATCATCGCGGGGCGTTTGCTTTCAAGCGGAATTAAATGGGCGTTGGCAAAGACCGCAACACCGCACGCACCGGCGAAGCACACACACCCATCAGTTTCAGCGGCAGCGCGATCAGCTCGTAGTCGCCTTCGGGCACGCTGTCGAGCACCAGGTTTTCCAGCACACGCAAGCCGCGCCGGCGCAGCACCTGGTGGCTGCACAGCGTTTTGCTGCTGGCCGGGTCGACACTGGCGCTGTCGATGCCCACCAGCAGCACGCCCAGGTCGGCCAGGCGCTCGATGGTGTCGGGTGCAAAGGCCGGCAGGTCGGGGTCCCAACGGTCCACTGGGGCATGCGCATAGGTGCGCACCAATAAACGCGGCGGCAGCTGCTGCAGTGCGTGCGCCAGGTGCTGCCACTGCACCAGCGGCCCGCAGCCGATGGCGTGCACCACGCGGCACGGCCCCAGGTAAGGCACGAGGTTCAGTTCACCGGCACTGGCACCCGCAGCGTCGTAATGCAGCGGTGCGTCAGCATGGGCGCCGGTGTGGGGGCTGAGTGTCAGCGTGCTGACGTTCACCGGGCAGCCCGGCGCGATGCGCGCCGCCCACACCGCACTGAACGGCGCGTCGCCCGGGAACACCGGCGCACCGCCGTGCACCGGCGGCGAGATGTCCCAAAGCTGCGGCGAGTGAGATGGCTGCACCAGCCCGGCGGCGCTGCCAGCGCGTGCTGTTGCGGGGTCATTCAACAAGGTCATGAAAAGATGATAACGGCGCCGGCAAATTAGTTGACATTTAAAGTATCTGCTCAAAAAATGCAGTCATGACAGCCGTTGCCGACACCTTTGCGCAAGACCGCCTGCCCGCGCCCGAAGCGCTGCCCGAGCTGTTGTTTGAGCGGCCTGAATTGCAATTTCCGCCGCGCCTGAACTGCGTGGCCGAACTGCTGGACCGCTGGGTGGCCAGCGGCCACGGCGAGCAACTGGCCGTGCAAGGTGCGGGGGTGCGCTGGACCTACACGCAGCTGCAGGCGCAAGTGAACCGCATCGCGCATGTGCTGGTGTCAAGCATGGGCCTCGTCACCGGCAACCGCGTGCTGCTGCGCGGCGCCAACACGCCCATGTTGGCGGCCTGCTGGCTGGCCGTGGTGAAGGCCGGCGGCATTGCGGTGGGCACGATGCCGCTGCTGCGCGCCGGTGAGCTGGCCACCATCATTGCAAAGGCCCAGATCACGCACGCGCTGTGTGACGTGCGGCTGGCCAGCGAACTGCAGCAGGCACAGCGCAACTGCCCCACGCTGCAGCAGCTGGTGTGTTTTGGTGGTGCGCTTGAAGCCCGCGCGGCTGCCATGCCCGAACACTTCAACCCCGTGGACACGGCCGCCACCGACATCTGCGTGATGGCTTTCACTTCCGGCACCACCGGTGTGCCCAAAGGTACGCTGCACTTTCACCGCGACCTGATGGCAGCCGCCGCCTGCTGGCCGCAGCACGTGCTGCGCCCGGCCAGCAGCGATGTCTTCATCGGCAGCCCGCCGCTGGCTTTCACCTTCGGGCTGGGCGGCTTGCTGGTGTTTCCGCTGGCGGTGGGCGCCAGCACGGTGTTGCTTGAAAAAACTTCACCCGAAGCGCTGCTGCCGGCCATCGCGCAGTTTCGCGCCAGTGTGTGTTTCACGGCCCCCACGTCTTATCGCGTGATGGCGGCGCTGGCCGGCCTTCACGACCTGAGCAGCCTGCGTAAATGTGTGTCGGCCGGCGAGGCGCTGCCCGCTGCCACGCGGGCGCTGTGGAAGGCCAGCACCGGCATCGAGCTGATAGACGGCATCGGCTCCACCGAGCTGTTCCACATCTTCATCAGCGCTGATGAAACCCACGCTCGGCCCGGCGCCACCGGCGTGCCGGTGCCCGGCTACCGCGCAGTGGTGATGGACGAAAACGGCCAGCCGCTGCCCGCCGGCCAGGTGGGCCGGCTGGCCGTGAAGGGCCCCACGGGCTGCAAATACCTGGACGACCCGCGCCAGGCCAGCTATGTGCAAAACGGCTGGAACCTGACCGGCGACGCGTATTTGGTGGACAGCGACGGCCAGTTTGTTTACCAGGCGCGCACCGACGACATGATCATTTCGGGTGGCTACAACATCGCCGGGCCCGAAGTGGAAGCCGCGCTGCTGCTGCACCCGGCCGTGGCCGAATGCGGCGTGGTGGGCGCGGCTGACGAAGCGCGCGGCATGATCGTCAAGGCCTGTGTGGTGCTGCACCCGGGCCACCGCGGCAGCGCCGCGATGGTCAAGGAATTGCAAGACCATGTGAAGCAGGCCATTGCACCCTTCAAATACCCGCGCGTGATTGAATTTCGCGCCCAGCTGCCACGCACCGAAACCGGCAAGCTGCAGCGCTTCAAGTTGAAAACACC